>CAZFZX010000010.1:0-7228 GCA_964523765.1 uncultured Enterobacteriaceae bacterium | reverse complement strand
TGGGGGAGTGAGATGGCGAAAACAAAATTTAAGGTTCCTTATTCTTAGGAGGAAGTAATGGCGAAACAATTCAAAAAGACCAAACTGGCAACCGCGATAAGCGTTGCAGCAGTCGGCTTAGGTCTCTCCGCGACGGCGGATGCCGTCGTCGTTGTCGGTGGCGACAACGGATGGGAGGTCAGCTTTGACGGGAACGTCAACGCGTTCTATACAGTGGCCGATTATGACGAAGGGTTTACCTCCTTGGGGTTGGTGGCACCGGCCGCCACCGGCAGCTTTTCGAATACGACAACGGCCCACGGAAGCGACAGGGATATATCCCGTGTCACCTCCGGTTTCCTGCCCGCGTTTTTCAGCTTTAACGTGAAGAGCCCGACGGTAAACGGTCTCACCGGCACCGGTCGTTTCAGTTTCGCGCCGGCGATTCAAAATGCGAATGTAAAAACGCAAACCTACGGAGGGGGCCTCGGGGGCGGTGGTTCCCAGGGAATTCAAGGCGCCAGTATCGATATGCGTGAAGTCGTCGTCAACGTCGAGGGCGATTTCGGTACCTTCAGCGCGGGCCGTACGCTGTCGATCTTCGGCCGCCAGGCCATCCTCAAGGATATGACCCTGTTCGGCGTTGGTGCGCCGAATAAGGATAACGGCTCGGTCACGGCCGGTCGCATTGGCCGCGGCTACACCTACCCGAACTTCAACGCGCGCTTCTCCTACAAGACGCCGAACATCAACGGTCTGCAGGTCGAAGTCGGCTTGTACGATCCGAGTACCGAGCAGCTGGCCGCGGGCCAGATCCTCGATGAGACCGATACCCCGCGTTTTGAAGCCGAGGCGAGTTACACGACGACTTTCGACAACGGCAGCTTCCAGATCTGGGTCGACGGCCTGTGGCAGGATATTGAAAGTTCGCTCACGGGTGCGTCCGACGATGTGACCGTATCCGGTTTTGGCGTCGGTGGCGATCTCAAGTTTTCCGGCTTCAATGTCGTAGGCTACTACTACACGGGTGACGGCCTCGGCCGCTCGCTGCAGTTCGTCGGCGGCACCCGCTGCGGCGGTGCTGGGGTTGTGTGCCAAGAGGCGGACAACGACGGTTTCTATGTCCAGGGCAGTTACACCTTCAACGGCAAGACCAAGGTCGGTGGCAGCTACGGGGAGTCCAACCAGGACGGGTTTGGCGCGGACGCGGCCGACGGTTTAGCCGCGACGGGTGACGTCGAACTCAGCATGTGGACGATCGGTGTCTACCACGACATGAACTCCTGGTTAAAACTGATTGCGGAATACAGCAATCTCGAAAACGAATACGATGCGTTCGGTGCTTCCATTGGGGGCGATACCGAAGCCGACGTATTCAGTCTTGGAACGTTCTTCCTCTGGTAAGCCGCTAAGACGACAATTCGCCATTACATGAAAGGCGCATCCTTCGGGGTGCGCCTTTTTTTTATCCTTGAGGACGATGTACGGGTGGACCTCGACGCTGCTGAAAAGCCGGGTGGCCTGCGGCTCGACGTCGGCTTTGCGGCCAGCAAGGCTCGCAAACGACGCTGAATTTTCGGGGTTCGGTCTCGTTTCGCGATATCGAGAGGCCCCGGGCCGGCACCGGCACCGTGCGGTTCAAGCTCGCGCAAAGACGCGAGGCACGCAAAGAAAAGTGCCGTGGACCAATGTTTGGTAGGATCAACGGTCTTACTGCGCGATTCCATTAACTTTTGCGAGCCTGGCGCCTTTGCGAGATCCGAATGTTCGTTTGACACACCAACGGATGTTTCTGCGCGGCCTTTCCTTACGACCGCCTGCGTCGGCGCCACGGCGCCGGAGGTGCACGAAGCGCATCGGCTACATAGCGTTGCTTACTGATGGCCGGCACATAGGTTAGTTCTTAAGCCTTCAATACCCCGTGCAATCGAGATTAACCACGGAGAACACTAAGAACACGGAGATAAGGATATGAAATTACTGTACAGAAATATTTCCTCCGTGTTCTTAGTGTTCTCCGTGGTTAATCTCGTACAGCGCAGCAACGCCTGCGCTTCGATTGAGGCGCTAAGATCCAACCTTTGATGGCCGGAAAACAACGAAGACGTCAACATGGGGACCGCAAGCGGCGTAAGCGCCTCGCCGCCGATACAGGCGACGGTGCGCTTGTTGAGCAAGCAGCGCGTGCGCACGAAGCCGGTGACCTTACGGCTGCCGCCCGATGCTACCGTAGAGTTCTGCGCAGCGATCCGCACAACGGGGAGCTGTGGCATCGCCTTGGCGGGATACTGTATCAACTCGATAAGACGGACTCGGCGATCGAGGCTTTGGAGAAAGCCGTCGGCTTGTCGCCCGACGACTCAACAATGGCCAGCGACCTCGGCGGGCTTTACTTGTCGCTCGGGCGTTTCGACGATGCGGAGCGGGCATTCGTGACGGCTTTGAGAATTGCGCCGGCGTCGCCCGGGGCGCGATATAACCTGAGTATCGCGCTCTATTCGCAGGGGCGAGTCGCCGAGTCGATTTCTCATTTAACTCGACTGGTCGCGGCACAACCGGATTTCGCCGAGGCGCATCATAACTTGGGCGTCGCCTTCCGCGCCGAGGGCATGCTGTCTAATGCGATCTCCGCTTTAGAGAAGGCACTCGCGCTGCAGGCAGATAATACGAGTGTGATGTTGGAACTGGCGCGCGCCTACCGCGAGTTCCGATCGGTTGAGCGCGCCCTTGTGCTCTATCGGAGTTACCTCGATTATCGGAAGGACCTGGAGGCGCTGGTCGAGTATGGCGAATTGTTGCATGACAATGGCGAGACGAAACGCGCGCTGGAGACGATCGAGAAAGCGGTAGCGGAAAACCCGAACGACGCAATGCTAACTGTTTGTTTGGGGCGCCTCCGTCATAATGCGGGCGATCTTGAAGGCGCGGAGCGCGTGCTACGGGACGGCTTGCGGGTCAACCCTGACAATATTTCGGCGGTCATCGGTCTTTCGCGAGTTCGTAGGATCACGGACCCCGATGACGAACTGCTCGCCGTGATGCGGGGCATGCTGGGCGGTACGGGCGGCGACGAATTGCAGCGCGCGGCATTGCATTATTCGGTCGCGAAGATCTGTGACGACCTCGCTCGTTACGACGAGGCGTTCGAGCATTATCGCCTTGGCAGCGAGATCAATCGGCGTCAATACCACTACGATCGGGCGAAAATGGAAGCGACGCATTCGCGGGTCATCGAGGTCTTTGATCGCGCCACGATCGACGAACTCAGTGAGCTTGGCAGTGATTCGGACGTTCCGCTCCTGATCGTTGGTATGCCCCGATCCGGTACCAGCCTGGTGGAGCAGGTGATCAGCAGCCATCCAATGGCGGCGGGTGCCGGGGAGTTGCGGTTTTTCTCGAGCCTCGCACAGCAACTACCGAATATCGTTGGGTCTGAACTCCCGTTTCCGGATTGCATCCACGCGATCGACGGGGCCGCCGCCGATAAGATCACCACGAATTATGTCGACTTGTTGCGCCGTCATTCGAGCGATGCGCGCAAGATCTCCGACAAACTACCCGGAAACTATATCAATATCGGCTTGTTCCGCGGGTTGTTTCCCAACGGACGGATTATCAGTTGCCGCAGAGATCCGCTGGACGTAGCCTTGTCGATCTATTTCCAATACTTTGGAGAGGGGCACGAGTATGCCTGGAACCTGGATGATATTGCGCACCGCTACGGCCAGTATGAACGGGTGCGGCGGCATTGGGCGGCGGTGTTACCCGGGGTGATCCAGGACATCCAGTACGAAGAGATGATCGTTGATTTCGAAACGACGGCGCGGCGGTTGATCGCGTATTGCGGACTCGATTGGGACGACGATTGCCTCGCGTTCTACCAGACCAAACGCGATGTCAGAACAGCGAGCAACTGGCAGGTGAGACAACCGATTTATAAGCGTTCGTTGGCTAGATGGGAGCATTACCGACATCACATCGGACCGTTGATCGAGGCCTTACAGCCGTTCCGCTAGCCGCTTCGTGAAATAACCGGGCCAGGTGCGTTAGGCGCTCGAATCAGTTACGGCATAGCCGTATTTCCCCAACACAGGCTCCAACTTTCGTTTCAGTTCCGCCAGGTGCTTCTCGTAGTGTCGCCAGCGTTGTACCGAGTGACGATAGATCGGCTGTCGCGCCTGCCAACGGCTCATGGTATTGATCGGACGATCGACAGCGTTCGGGGTCAGGCATTGTTGTTCCCAGGATAGGCCACAATGACTGAGCAGCGCTTGCGAGGAGGTCTCGGGGTGCTCGACGAGCGCTTCGTATTTTGTTTCCAGGACGTCGAGCTCGAGGGTATTTTGCCAGTGCGCCATTATTTTTTCATAGCGCAGGTATTCTGCGGCGATGTCGGACATGTCATAAGCGTATTCCATCGCATCGAACAATTGAAAATAGATGGACAGGCACGTATCCAATGGATGGCGAAGACAGTGGACAATGCGGGCGTTCGGAAACAAACGCTGTATGAGCCCCAAATAGTAAAAGTTGGCCGGCGTCTTGTCGGTAATTGTGGCGGCGCCCGGCACAATCGACGCGAGTCGTGACAGATAGTCGGCTCTCAGCGTTTCGCACGCGTCGCGACCGAGCAATCGAAGGTCGACATCCGCCTGCGGATCGTGGGGCAACGCTAGTCGTTTGATCGCGGCAGCGAAAAAATCGACTTCTCCGGCCGGGGTGATCGTGCTGTGAGCACCGATTATCTGCTCGACCAGCGTCGTACCCGATCGCGGCATGCCTACGATAAAGATGGGATTGATCGCGTCCGGGTCGTCGCCGTCGACGATCGGTCGCCAGTCGTCGCCGCTGGTCTCCAACAGCATTCGGACGGACGCCGCGCTGTTCTTTCGATTGCAGGCATTCAGCCGGTGTCTAACGGTATTTGCGGATCCGTAGTAGGAGAATGCCTTCTCGTAATCGCCGATGTCGTCAAACAGCTTGCCGAGCGCAAAGCTCAACAAGATCGAACCTTCCTCATCGCAGCGCCCAGTGTCGAGCAGCTCGATGATGGGCGTGAATACGTTAGGGTCGAGGCTTTGGTATTTGTGTATCGACGCTTTCAAGAACCACCCGTGGGTGGAACCGGGGAATTCGACGAGGAATTCGTCGAGTATCGCTTCGGCATCGGCGAATTGTCCGAGACTGATCAGCGACTCGACGATTTGGACCCTGGCCGCATCGTAGTCCGGTGCGATTTCCACGATTTCCCGAAGCCGCTGCAGCGCGAGTTCCATGCGGCCGTTTTGCTGGTGGCACAGCGCTAGGTTGTACAGGGTATCTGTGTGTTTCGGGCTCAGGTCGAGGGCGCGCGAATATTCGGCGATCGCAGCATCGTAATCACCAAGATCCTTCAAGGTGTTGCCGCGATTATTTCGCGCCGACGAGTTGTGGGGTGCGATTTCCAGTGCGCGATCGAATTCCTGCAGGGCCTTGCCGAGCGATCGTTGGTGACGATAGAGGATCCCCAGATTGTTGTGAATTGCGGCGACATCCTTGCGAATTTCGAGCGCAGAACGATAAGCCGAGATCGCCGCGTCGATATTCTCCTGCTGCTCGAAAATCTCCGCGCGTAAACAATGAACCTCGAAGCTCTCCTCGAGTGCCAGCGCGTGTTTGCTCACGGCCTCGGCGCGCGCAGCGTCCCCTCTGGCGAGGTGCGTTTTGGCCAACTCGAGACGAAGGTGGTGATTCGACGTATCGTATTTGATCGCGCGTTCGATGAACTTCCGGGCTTTTGCATAGTCTCCTAGCTGTCGCTTTATCGTGCCGAGGGCGACGAGTGCGGCAACGCAGGATTTGTCGATTTTCAGAATACGCTTATAGGCGGTTTCGGCCTCTGCGGCGCGACCGAGTTTGTACAAGTTTTGCGCTTGGTTGAGGTCGTCGACCATTCCCGGGTCGCCGGGGATGCGCGAAGATTTGGAACGGAAAACTGCTGGCTTGGGCTTGTTGCTGGGCATGGATGCATGGGGTCTCTAACGACACGCGTATTCTACACGCAACCGCGCTGTTGGCCGCTGGGATAAGGATAGGAGTGAAGAAGCGTACGACTCCAGACACCGGTTCGACGAGAATCAATGATTCCGGGTAGGGGATCTTGAGCAATTTGCATATAATTCCACCGTCTACAATTTGGCCCAGACCGTATGTGTCCTTATTTAGCGGAACTTGAAGGGAAATCCAGGCTTTATGGCTGCCTGATAACGCTCGTGGTCGCGGTGACGTCGGCGGCGCCCGTAGCGGCGATCGATCTGATCCCGGACATTTTCAAAAGTACTAAGATCAACCGGAATGTTTGGAAATTGCAGGAACAGCATGTTGCTTTGGCGCCGCAGTCCGACGACAAAACGGCGGGCATTCCGAGAAACCAACATCCCGTGGTTCTGGATATTGGCGAATTGCGCGACGCGTTACGCTCACTCGAACTTTGGATGGAGGGGGGGTTCTTTCGTAACGAAGAGGCCGTTCCCGTATTGAGTGCCGGCCAGATTTCAGCGATGGTTCGGTATGTCGTCGAGGGTTTGGCGCAGGCGGAGCCGAATGAAGACATCGTTTTCAATATCCGGGGCTATGGCAATATTGCGCTCGATGTCATCAGAGAAAAGTACTGGACCGCGGGGCGCATCTTCTATGCGGACGACAGATTGAACCTCATCATCGGGACCTATCGAATCAAGAAGGATCGTGGCATCCGGCAGGCGGAGGGTGCCTACGGCATACTAAACAATTACTCTGACCTGCGCTTCGAGCACGGGGATCGCGACGATGTCGCTAAAATGCCCGGGCGCATCGTCACGACGGCCGGGGTTGCACTGAATTCCGAACGCGGCCGTGAACGTCCGGATTGGGTCCAGATCGACATTGCCGCGGCGGCGGGTGCATATCGTGATTCGTTGGTCCCTGATGAGGAAAAGAAGCGTACCGCGAAGGTAAAGCAGGAGGCCGCCAAACTTACCGTCGAGAGACGCCAAATGCGTGAAGAGATGGCTCGTTTGAGGAAGGAATTGGACAAGATCAAATCGGGCGGAGCGCAACCGCGAAACTTGGAACAGCGTCTAGCGACGTTAAAAGAACTCAAGGACAAGCAACTGATCACGGATGACGAATTCCAGAGTCGCCGACAAGCGATCCTGGAAGAAATCTGAGGAACCGCTGATTCATTCTGGAACAGTTGGATCGTGATCCGAAATTGTTCAGCGCGCAGCTA
>CAZFZX010000009.1:41759-47521 GCA_964523765.1 uncultured Enterobacteriaceae bacterium | reverse complement strand
CGGCGTGTGCTGGCGAATGGACGAGGATGACGCCGAGCGCCACGGTCAGCATCAGCGTAAGTGGGAGTCGTACGTTTACTCCGAACATGGTGAACGTCCTCCGATCATGGATTCTGCGCGCGGTAGAGATCCCGCTGTAGCGAAGTCACAAAGGCGTGGATGGCTTCTGCGTCGCTTTCCGACATGAAGTCTTCGTGCGGCAGCATGCCGGTAATGGCGCGCGAACCCTTCAACACGATCTCCTTCCAATTCTTGTGGCTGTCCGCCGAGAGGTAGCGCAGGTCGGGTGTCGAGGAGCCGATCCGGGGGCCGACCCCCTTCCCGCCGTGGCAGAGTCCGCAGGTGTTTTCGTTAAATTTCGCCTCGCCCAGGGCGATCTGCTCCGCGCTTGAATTCAACTCCGGGGGTTTCGGTACCTTGCGCACGATGGTTTCGTACTTCTCCAGTTTGCCGTTGGCGCCGAGTTTGAAGGCCATCAGCGTGCTCGGTGCGGCGTTGTCTTCCTTGCGGTTGCCAAACAGCGGTGCCATCTGGCGTGCGATCCCGCCGCCACCCGTCGGCAGGAGGACGTACTGATCGCCGTCGAGCATATAGGTCACGGGCGGCGCCTGGACCGAACGCTGCACGTCGATCTGCCACAACTGCTTACCGGTATCGGCGGCGTAGGCGCGAAACTCACCGCTGCCAGTACCCTGAAACACGAGGTTGCCCGCGGTCGACAAGACGCCGCCGTTGAGCGCGACCTCGTGGTCGACGCGCCACTTGACCTCCATCCGGACCGGATCCCAACCCAGCAGCCGACCGATCTTGCCGACCCTGCCGGCCTTGATCGCACCGCGGATCTTGTCGAGATCATTACCGTAATAGTCAAACAATGTACCGCCGATGGCCATGCCCGTCGGGTCGATCCGGTACGTACTGGAGAATACGTGCGCCGGGATGTACACGAGTCCCGTGGCCGGGTGGTAGCTCATGGGGTGCCAGTTGTGTCCGCCGAGCACCATCGGGCTGACATGGGCCAGCTTGTTTTCGTTTTCGTAATAGCGTACTCCCGCGGCCTCGACCGGGCGCCCGGTCTTGATGTCGATCTTCTCGGCCCAGTTTGCCGGTACGAACTTCTCGGCGGCCAGGAGTTCACCGGTGATGCGATCGATAACGTAGAAGAAGCCGTTCTTCGGTGCCTGCATCAATACCTTGCGAGGTTCGCCGAACAGCTTGAGTTCGGCCTGGATGATGTGGCTCGCGGCATTGAAGTCCCAGGCGTCTTGGGGCACGGTCTGGTAGTGCCATTTGTAGCGGCCGGTATCCGCGTCGAGCGCGATGATCGAATTCAGGAATAGGTTGTCGCCGCCGTCCGGGCTGCGCACGCTGTAGTCCCACGGCAGCGCGCTGTCGGTACCGATGTAGATCTGGTTGAGATCCGGATCGAAGACGATGGCGTCCCAGGCGGTGCCGCCGCCGGCCTCCCACCATTTTTCGCCGGTCCAGGTTTTCGCCGCCATTTCCAGGATCGGATTCTCGAAGCCTTTGCTCGGATCGCCCGGTACCGTGTAGAAGCGCCAGATGAGTTTTCCGTCTTTTGCGTTGTAGGCCGTGACGTAACCGCGCGCGCCGTAGTCGGCGACGCCGTTGCCGATGATAACTCTGTCTTTGAATACGCGCGGTGCGCCGGTGATACCGTACTGCGCCGAGGGGTCGCAGGTCAGCTCGCTCCAGACTTCCTCGCCGGTCTTCGCGTCGAGTGCGACGAGGCGGCAGTCCGGGGTGGCGACATAGATGTTGCCCTTCCACGCGGCGGCGCCGCGATTCACCCGTGCCGCCCACGACGTTGAGAACGAGCCGTGATACTGCACCACCGGGTTGTACTCCCACAGCACTTCACCGGTGCGCGCGTCCATCGCCCAGGTGTTGGCAAAGGAACTCGTCATATAGATCACGCCGTCGACGACGATGGGTGTCGCAGCGAGGCCGTCGTCGATACTCGGGATCGGGGAGGTCCAGGCGATGCCGAGGTTGGTGACGTTGTCCTCGTTGACCTGCGCCAGCGGCGAGAAGCGTTGCTCGTTGTAGGTTCGCCCGTGGAGCATCCAGTCGCTGTCGCCGTCGGCGTTCAGCGCGCGTGCGGCATCGATGTTGGCACCGCCTGCTGCGCTGGCGATGGAGGATGCCGCCAGCAACAATAGCAGTGACAGTGAATTCGAAAGCGGTGATCTTCTCATGACTACACTCCGTATCTTGCCTCCGCGTACTGAGTCACGGAGCATTATTCGGGTCGAGCCACACTGCGGATTGCCGCTCGGGCTCCGTCCGTTTTTGCAGTAGTTGCCCCGGCCTGATTCGCGGGTGAGCGTGCGGATCAGGCCGGGGTGATGCGGTTGTCGCGCTAGTCCCAGTTATAGCGGATCGTGCCGCCGAACCATCGCGGTGCCGACGGTACCTTGATAGCCGCCGCGCTGAACGTCTCCAGATCGAAACCGTTGACGTAATACTCCGTGTCGGTGAAGTTCTTGACCCACACGTCGAGGTGCAACCGGTTGTCGCTTGAGGTCCAGCCGACTTTGGCATTGGCCAGCCAGAAGTCCTCCTGGACCAGTGACGGATGGTCGATAGCGTTCATCGTGAACTTATCTGTCCACGACCAGTCGATCTGCAGCGCCATTCTGCCGCCCATAATCGCGGCGAAATCGTAGCGGCCGAGACCATTCAGGCTCACATCGGGTGAGAACGGCATCTGCCGGTCTCTGACGGTAGTACCGCTGTCGACGTCCTCCTGCTCCGCATCCAGGAACGAACCGCCGAACATGAATTCCCAGCCGTCCCAGGGGTTCGTGATGACTTCGATTTCACCGCCGAGCACTGTGGCATCGAGATTCTGTACGGCGAACGAGAGCCCTTGTTGGAAGAACGACTGAAAGTCCGAGTAATCATAATAGAAGAGCGCGCCGTTGATGCGCGTGCGCCCGCCCATCCAGGTCGACTTGAAGCCGCCCTCGTAGTTCGTCTACACCTCGCCGTCGAACTCCCAGTCTTCGATGGTAAAAAACGTGAGGAAACCGGTGTTGAAACTGCCGGCCTTGTTGCCGCGGCTGTACTTACCATAGACCAGCCAGTCGCCGTTCGGCCGCCAGTTGAGTTCGAACGTGCCGGACCACTCACCGCGGCTGCGGTCGCCGGACAGGGTCTGGTTGTTCTGCACCAGGCCGCCGTAGACGATACCGCACCAGTCGTTGGCGGGGGTGACCGCACCATACAATGCGACGAATTGCGTGCAGGTCGTCGTCAGGTCGATGTCCTTCTGGTCTTCGGTCCAGCGCAGTCCGACGATGGCGCTCCATTGATCGTTGATGGCGTATTCGCCCTGGCCGAAGAACGCGTAGGTGTCGGTCTCCAGATCGGTCGTGTTCGTGACATGGGAGCCGAACCACTGCTCGGCGTCCATACCGCCGAACATGTCGTGCTGGATGTTGAGATAATAAAATCCGACGACCCACTGCAGACGCTCGGTCTCACCGTGCAGCCTGAGTTCCTGCGACCACTGATTGCTCTCGTCGACCATGTGGAAATCGTGGATGTGCTCACTCGATCCGTCGGCGTCTTCGCGGTACTCCTTCCAGAAGTCGGCCCAGTCCGTGATCGAGACGATGCGCATGCCGTTGTCGAGATCCTACGTGATGGTTCCCGTGAAACCGTATTGCTCGCGGTCGGAGCGGCCGTCCTTGGTGCCGCGCGCGGGACCCGCGACGCCGAAGGCCGTCTGCTTGCTGCCGGGAAGGAGCGCAGTCTCGTGCGGGTCGCCGAAGCCGCTGAGCCCCTGGCCGAGACAACCGACGCTCGCCGGGGTCGAGGCGGGGAAAGCACCGGGGACGAAGGTGATGCCGCCGGCCCAGAAGCCGTTACAGAAATCGGCGTACCCCTGCGCCGACGCCGGCTTCGTCAGGCCGTCGTCCGAGCCGCCGGTGATGGCACCGCCGTTGTTCGTGAAGTTATCGTTGATCGCACGGTCGACGAGGTAAGTCGGGTTGTTGTTGTCGTAGGTGCCGAAGCGACCGCCGATGAGCACCTCGAAATCTTCGTTCGGCTCCCAAAGGAGCTGGAGCCGGCCGTTCGTGTTGTCGGTATCGTGGCCGTCCTGCCCGAGCGAGTTGTCGACAAAACCGTCCGCGATGTGCTTGACCGCCGCAACGCGGGCGGACAGGGTGTTGCTGATCGGACCGCTGACCGCGAATTCGCCGCGGTATTCATCGTATTCGCCGAGCTGCACTTCGCCGTAGGCCTCGAACTCGCGCGTCGGCTTCGCGGTGATGACGTGGATCACGCCGCCGGTCGCGTTGCGGCCGAACAAGGTCCCCTGCGGGCCTTTCAGTACTTCCGTGCGTTCGATGTCATATAGCGCGAAGCCGATGCCGCCGAGATAGCTGTTATAGGCGCCGTCGACGAACACCGCGGATGCTTGCTCCTGATGGTCGGCGAAATCCAGCTGACCCACGCCGCGTACTACGAATACGCTGGCCGCATTGTTGCCGAAATTGAACGTCTGCAGACCGGGTGTGTGCATCGATATTTCTGTCGTATCGGTGAACCCGAGTTCTTTCATTTGGTCGCCTGAGAAGGCGGTGACGGAAATACCGACGTCCTGCAGTTGCTGTTCGCGCTTTTGCGCCGTGACCACGACCTCTTCGAGTACCTGCGCGTGCGCGCCGGTGACGATAAAGGCAGTGACAATTAGCGATAGGTAAAAGCGACCCGATAAGGAAGTTAGTTGCACGAGCATTCCCCCTATAAGTCTGAAGCTCCAAATCCCGCCCCCCGGGGCGGGCCGCGGACAGTGTGCGTTGCCCGTCAAGAAGGATAATAATGTTGTGGTTTGAACGGGAGGTCAAGGATGCGAATACTAGCGTGTGGCGCCAGGGTTGGGCCAGTCGTTGCCGCAAACCAACATTGGCCGAGGGCCGCCATCGAGCGCTATCCGTCGCTCTCCGAATTTTAATGTCTATCGGGAATAGGGCTTGCGTAGCTAAGAATTATTGTCGATAACCCATCCCGTCGGGCGCGGCGAAATGCGTGGACAGGGGCTCTGTGTCGCACGGTAACGGCGCGTTAATGTTGTTATTGTGCGACAAATTCATTCATGGTCATTGATCCGTCGCTTGACGGGTAATGGCGACGCGGGTGGCCGTGCGGCCGTACCCGGCAGCCGCAGTATTCGCCCATCGACCCGGTTTTTGCGGCGGATCCGGTTCGGGTGTGTGCCGGCTCGAGCGCGCGCAGAACACAATGACGGGGGATCGGGTCAGGTTGTACATCGCTGAGCGTGACCATCGATCCGTCGAACCTACTTGGTATGATCGTCGCTCCCCCTCCCCGAACGTCATCTCTTTCCTTCTTCGTCATCCCCGCGCAGGCGGGGACCCAGTCAAAACGGCGCCGCGCATCGTCATCCCCGCGCAGGCGGGGATCCAGTCAAAACGGTGCCGCGCATCGTCATCCGCGCGCAGGCGGGGATCCAGCCAAAACGATGCCGCACATCGTCATCCCCGCGCAGGCGGGGATCCAGTCAAAACGGTGTCGCGCATCGTCATCCCCGCGCAGGCGGGGGCACAGTCAAAACGGTGCCGCGCAACGTCATCCCCGCGCAGGCGGGGATCCAGTCAAAACGATGCCGCACATCGTCATCCCCGCGCAGGCGGGGATCCAGTCAAAACGGTGTCGCGCATCGTCATCCCCGCGCAGGCGGGGACCCAGTCAAAACGGTGCCGCGCATC
>CAZFZX010000009.1:37011-41659 GCA_964523765.1 uncultured Enterobacteriaceae bacterium | reverse complement strand
CGCGCATCGTCATCCCCGCGCAGGCGGGGACCCAGTCAAAACGGTGCCGCGCATCGTCATCCCCGCGCAGGCGGGGGCCCAGTCAAAACGGTGCCGCGCAACGTCATCCCCGCGTAGGCGGGGACCCAGTCAAAACGGTGCCGCGCATCGCGCGGCTCTTCCCCACTGGATTCCCGGCTGGGATTGCTCCTGCGATCCTGTGTACTTCCGCCATCCCTGGCGGTCGCCTGCCCGGAAATGATCGTGCCTGCGCGACGCGCTGCCCCCGCACCTGACACCGGAGTACGTGAAATGAGAATACGTCACACGCTCGCCACATTGGCTTTCAGTACGGCCTGCGGATTCGCCGCTATTGCCGTGGGCAGTGAGCAAGGGGTCAGCGCGGCGCGTTTGTCCGGCGCCGCGGCGGCAAGTTCTATGTGCACGTCAAAGAGAATCTCGGGCGGGTCAACGGTGTCGTGACGAATGAGCCGCTCGCGTGGTTGCAGACCGAGGATTACGGCGACGACGGCACTATCCTCATTGGTTTTGTTCAGCATGCGGGCGCGTTCGATGTGAACGGCAGCGAGGCGCTGGCAAACGGGGTGCGAAACTTTTTTCCCCGACACGACGGTGCTCGCTTCCGCGGCTTATAATTGGGACCTCGATCCGTTTTCCAAGGGCGGCTGGTCCTATTTCATCGACGCGCGGTCGAATCGGGCCTGCGGACGGGCCGGGAAGTGGCGCAGGCGCTAGGCTAAGCTGGCGGAGCGCCGCCGCCGCACAATCAAGAGAGATTGCAGGATGACAGCATCAACACCCGATACCAAGAGCCGGCTTGCAACGATTGTGTTCGCCGCACTGCTGATCGTCGCCGCGTGTTTGCTCTGGTACCGCGGTGGCCTGCTCGCCTGGACTGGTACCGGGCTTGCCGTGGCCGGAATGGCGAAGACCTTGATCCGTCCGTCGGCGATGGATGTGAAGCTTGTTGTGGCCGCCGTCGTGCTGTGGGCGCTCGCTTGGGTCGGCGTGGCCTATTACGTGTTCTCGACCTGGGAGCAGGGCGAGGTGGTCACGCTCGACATTGATACGGAGCGAGGCGTGCACTCGGTGCGTACATGGATAGTCGATGATGCCGACGGTTCGGTGGTGATCTATGACGCGCACCCCGATGTCGTCGCAGCGCTCGAACGCGGCAACCGGGTTGTGCTCACCCGCGATACAACGGTCGTTGAATACACGCCCGTGCTGATTCCGGACGACGCGCCGGCGTTGCAAGGGATCTATGCCTTGTTCGACGAGAAGTACGGCGAGCTGAACGTCGCCACCGAGCGTTTTTACGCCTGGATGGGGCGCCGCCGCGGTCGTATCGTGGCGAGCGTTCGGCTCGTACCCGGCGCGTAGCGCGAACACGGTCGCCCGTTGTCGCTGCCGGACCCTTCCGCTACTGCTCTCGGTCGCGAAAACGCAATCATCAAACGCATTTGATAGGCGACCAGGCTTTCCCGTCGCGTTCGTCGGGTTGGCGCGGTTTCCCCAGCATACGGCTGCCTTTCGCAAACCCTCACGCGGCGGCGTATGATGTGGCGGCGCGCAGTACTAACATGGGGCACTCCCGGTAACGTTATTTCCAATGTCAGCATCCGAAGAAACACTTGAGAGGCGGGACTCCGCCGCCGACAACACGTTGTTCGGCAAGGAGAGCCGGGGCCGGCCGGGTGCTAAAGAGTCGTTCGACATCGCCACGCTGACGCAGCGTCAGATCGAGATACTAGAGGTCGCGCGCCACGTTTTCGCTGAAGGCGGCTACGCCGAATTCACGATGCGCAAGATAGCGAATGCCGCCGGCATGCACCTGAAATCAATCCAGTACTACTTCAAGACAAAACGAGAACTCTTGCAGGCGATGTTTTTGTATGTCTTTTATCACTACTACATTGACGGTTATATCGAGGTTTTCGAAGAACAGCATGCAGTCACACCGAAACAGCAGCTGTGTGCGGCGATCCGGTTTCTCTTACGCGACATCGTCGAGAATCCGTTCACGGGGGCCTACTATTTCGAGCTGTACGCCATGTCGATGCGTGACAAAGATGCCGAAGAACTGGTGAACTTCATGTACACGGATTACCGGGGTCGATTTCAGGAACTGATCATGAAAATGAATCCGACGCTCGAAGAGCGGGCCGCCGCCGATCGCGCTACGCTGATCGCATCGATCACCGAAGGCATTTGTCTGTTCCTGAGCCGAGGTAAGCCGAACCACGATGAGCCCGAAAGCACGCTGCGAGAGGCGGAAGCCCGGATCCTCGATCTCGTGATGGCGGCATAGCCCATACGCTAGACGATCGACTTGGTGAAGTGGATGGCATGCGATCATTGATCGGCGCGGCGCTCGTTTTCGTGATTGCGCTCGCCGTCGCCGCTGACTGGCGAGGTTGGTTCGGGACGCGCGAAGAACAGATGCCAGATTTCATGCACTTGATCATCCACTTTGTCGATGTCTCAAGCAGGGTGCCGATCGACGATGTGCAGATCTCCTGTACGCGGCCGATGAAACTGTCCGTGTGCACCGAACGCCAAGGTCCGCGGGCCGGCGAGACGACGATCACGTTCGGTGCATTGAAACGAATCGAGCGGACACTACTCTTCAGCGAAGAGAATGGTCACACGTTCGGTAGCAATGGGGCTATTAGGCTCACGTTCATCCATCCACACTACGAGCGTAGCGGTTTGAAGCTTGGTGACGATGAGTTGGCCTCGTTAGCAGGCCGCAAGCGGATTGTCGAATTGACGAGGAATGTGGAGTAGGGTGGTTGCGATGAGAGGACGATCAAAGAGGAGGAATAGTGATGCGGGGATCAATGTATTTGCGTGAGGTCCTGATGCTGTTTACGTTCTGCACGGGTATGTCGTACGCGGCGGGGTCGCTCGCCCACGGCGGCGACCCAACCGGACCGGTCACGAGTGTGTCCGGCGAAACCTATCATCCGGTGAGCCGAGGCACGCGCAAACTCGCGCTTGGCGAGGTCACGATACGCATGCTCGTCGAAGCCTCGAATATCGGGCGCAAAGACATCGAGGTCGGCGAATTGTTCTTACCGGTGGGTAGCCCGCCGTCGGTTTCGCACCCGCACACGAGCCTCGAGATCTTTTATGTCGTGCAAGGCATTCTCGGCCACGAGGTCAACGGGAAGATGTATCGACTCAATCCCGGCGACGTGGGTTTCCTCAAGCCGGGCGATCAGGTCGTCCACAGCGTCTTGTCGGATGGCCCGGTGGAAGCCGTCGTTATCTGGGTGCCGGGCGGGGAAGCCGACGCAATGGTCGGCGCCGGGTTTGTCGAAGTACCGCTCAATTGAGCGACACGCCGGGATCAGCCCAACCTCAGTCCGCCTGGGCGGCGGGAACGAGCAGCAGGTTGCCGACGATCTTCAGTGCGTCGTCGTCGCTCGCGATACATCGTTCTTTCAGCCGTTTCAGGGTGTTGGCGCAGAACGTTTCCGACCAGAACCAGTTAGCGAGCTGACGGTTCCCAGCATCGCCCGGCTGTGCCGACGCCGCCTCGACGAAGTAGGCTTTGAGGTCTTCTGCGGACAGTCTGAGCATGTCGGCGAGCGGCACGTCAGCGGATGGGCTCGCCGGTAACGGATCCTCGAACATGGCGGCGAACAAAGCGGCAATCTCGTCGAGTTCCAGACCGCTTGCGCCGACGGTGGTGCGGCCGCGTGCCTTGACCGCTACGTCATACCACGGTGCGAACTGGGCGATTTCGTTTTTCAGCGCGGTTTCGACGGCAGCGGCCCCTGAGAGTTCCGCGGTAGGCCGGGTAAAGTTGATCGGACATGCCCAGCCGGTCTGTTCGCCGGCGGTTACCGGTTCGTCGTCGGGAAAATCTTTCAGCACCGGGCCGCTGTCGGCCTCCAACAGTCGTAAGGCGCTCATCACCACCCGTGTTTGGAATGGCGCGTCATTGGGAGTGCCGAACGGGCGGCCCAAATCGAATGGCACCCACAAGGCGCGCGGGGGTCGGACCTGTTCGGTGTGGAGCCTTATCAGGCTTATCTGCGTCGTCGCGATCCCGGCTGCTTCGAGGTGATGTGCCAGCCCGCCCACGGCGCGCGTGCACAGGGGTCAGACGGGCGCGAGCAGTACCGCGTCGACCCGGTCCTTTTTCAGCAGCGGCGCGAGGTGCTCGATCGTCGGCGCCATCTGTTCCGGATCGGTCGCGCCCATGAACGAATAATGATAATCGGCGACCGAATCGATGTCGCCTTCGGCCGCTAGTTCGCGCAGCCGGTCGATCGGAAATATGACGTTGACGTCCTGTTGAAAACCGCTGCGATCGAAGTTGGTGGAAACGTGGCTCATGACCATGTCGGCCATATCAAGGTCACCGCGGATCAGCCGGTATCCGGTCTCGCCGAGCGCGAACGGCCGGCCGCCGCGCTCGTTGAGTCCGGCAGTGGAAATGATCGCGACACGGCGTCGAGCCACCGGCGGACCTTCGACCCAGGGCTCGGTGTCGTAGCGAGGGCATTCGACCCCTTCGAGGTGTTGGCGCAATGTGGGGTCGACATCGGAATGACGGACGAACGGGTGAGGTGGGTATCAATAGTCGTCATGCCGGCCCCGGATCGAGTCCGGGGTGACGGATCCGGCATCCAGT
>CAZFZX010000009.1:13715-36911 GCA_964523765.1 uncultured Enterobacteriaceae bacterium | reverse complement strand
ATAGTCGTCATGCTGGCCCCGGATCGAGTCCGGGGTGACGGATCCGGCATCCAGTGAATCGTTGTCCCGCTGAAGGCGGGCCTTCTTGGACTGGATTCCCCCGTGCGCGGGAATGACGGACGAACGGGTGAGGTGGTTATCGATAGTCGTCATGCCGGCCCCGGATCGAGTCCGGGGTGACGGATCCGGCATCCAGTAGATCGTTGTCCCGCTGAAGGCGGGCCTTCTTCGACTGGATTCCCGCGTGCGCGGGAATGACGGACGAACGGGTGAGGCGGGTATCGATAGTCGTCATGCTGGCCCCGGATCGAGTCCGGGGTGACGGATCCGGCATCCAGTGAATCGTTGTCCCGCTGAAGGCGGGCCTTCTTGGACTGGATTCCCCCGTGCGCGGGAATGACGGACGAACGGGTGAGGTGGTTATCGATAGTCGTCATGCCGGCCCCGGATCGAGTCCGGGGTGACGGATCCGGCATCCAGTAGATCGTTGTCCCGCTGACGGCGGACCTTCTTGGACTGGATTTCCGCGTGCCTGGGAATGACGGACGAACGGGTGACGATGAGTCGGCGACTATTTAGCCAAGAGCAATTGCTGCTCGATCGGGAAAAACTTCGTCGCCGCGTTGATCAACGCGGACGAAGTCAACATCGGGACTCCGTAGACTTCCGCGTCCGTGTCAAACCGATTTTTGATACGGCGCAATAAGATATCGAAATCGCCGTCTCCCGAGGCCAGAACGACCACATCACAATGTTCGGCGGCCTCGAAGACATCTAGGGCAATGCCCACATCCCAATCGGCCTTCGCCGTCCCGTCGCGGCGTTTCAACACGGGTTTCAGTTTTACGGTAAAGCCGATGGCACGGAGAATATTTTGAAATTGCATTTGTTTTTCGTCCCCCCGGTCGGTGGCATACGCATAGGCCGAAACGACTTCTCGCGTGCTCGTAACTTCAGCCCAGAACGCGTTGTAGTCAAAATTGCGCTGATAGGCCTCGCGGCAGGTGTAATAGATATTCTGGACGTCGACAAAAATACTGATCTTGGCAGACACTTTGAGTACTATGCCGGAATTGCCGTTCGCGGTGTCAACCGGCCCATTTCGGGCGCCGCTTTTCCGCGAACGCGGCGAAGCCTTCTCTCGCTTCGTCGGACGATAAGCCGCGAGACAGTTCCTCGGCCGCGAATTCCAGTCCTTCGGCAAAGGCCATCCGGCCGATAGAACGTTGAATGGCTTTCGCTGCCGTGAATGCTTCAGGTGCGCACCGCAGCAAGCGATCGCGGCACCGGGAAACGGCGTCATCTAGGGTCGCTTGTTCCGCGATTTCATGGATCACGTGGAGTTCCAGCGCGCGGCGTGCGCCGAAACGCTCGCCGGTGTAAAGCAACGGTCGCAAGGCCCCGAGCAATTGCTTGTGGCGCAGCATCAATGGGATCAGGGTCGGCGGCATCCCGAAATGCAACTCGGTGACGGCGAATTCGGCGGGCGCCGCGGCGATGGCAATGTCGCAGCACAATATTAATCCGAAGCCCGCGCCGAACGCGCTGCCCTGGACGCGCGCGATCACCGGTTTTGGACAATCCCAGAAAGTCTTCACCAGGGTCTGATACGGCGACGGGGCGTCGTCTTTTTGGACGAATCCGCCGAAATCGCCCTTTAAGTTCAAGCCCGCACAGAATGTCGGTCCGACTCCGGTGAGCACCACCACGCGAACTTCATCGCTGCCCGCGGCGCGCTCGAGCGCACCAAGAAGCCCGACGACGAGATCCTGGCCGAGCGCGTTGTGGATCGCCGGTTCATTGAGCGCGATCCGTGCGGTCCGATCTTCGACTTCATAGATGACGGCGTTGCCCATCGGTCGGTAGTTCGCGTGAAGTAGGTTCGGTATCGACTAAAGATGCGGGATGACTTTCTCGCCGAACAAACGAATGTCCTCCAACGCGGCGGCCTGTTCCGGTCCGGTCGCCTGGCGCATCCGCAAGATCACGTAATCCGGCTGGATCTCGTCGCGCCACATTTGCAATTGATCGAGACATTCTTCGGGTGATCCGGCAATCAGCCGGTTCTTGGTCATGACATCGAATGTCAGGTCCTCAGGCTTTTTCACATCCCTGAGGTGTTCGTCCATCGTGTAAGCGCCGTGCTCGAAATACCAGCGGTGTTTGACCATCATCGGTCCGCTCCGGGCGAGCGCTTCTTCGCGATTCCGGCCGATCACGCAATCGCGCATCATTACGTAGTAGGGCTTACGGCCGTACTTGTCGGCCTTTTCGCGGTATTGATCGACGTATTCCTTGATCACCTCGAGGGACTGGAGCGGATCACCGATCATAGCGTCGGCCAAGCGCCCGCCGCGTTCCATTCCCGGCCGCGACCACCCGCCGACCCAGATCGGCGGGCCGCCTTTGGTGTAGGGCGCGGGCGTAACGCGCAGGTTTTCGATCTGGTAGAACTTGCTGTCGTAACTGAACGGCTCTCCACTCCAGGCTTTGCGCAGGATTTCGATGCATTCTTCTGTGCGCGGCGCACGTTCCTTTGTGGGAATACCGAAGGCGTCGAAGTCTTCCTGGATGTAGCCGATCCCGAGTGCGCAGATGAACCGGCCCTTAGTCGCAAGGTCGATCAGGGCCGCGTCTTCGGCGAGTCGGATCGGGTGATAGAGCGGGGCCAGCAGGACCGCGGGTCCGACTTTGATGCTGTTGGTGTGCATCCCGACGAGCGCGGACAGCAGCACCGGGTTCGGAATGAAGGCATCGGCCTGTTGGTGATGTTCGGGAAAGTAAAGTCCGTCGTAACCAACCGACTCGGCGACCACCGCTTCTTCGATGATCTCATCGATCAGCGTCGCCATGTCGTTGGTATTCGGCGGGACTTGCGTGCAGGCAAAATAGCCGACGGGGAGCATTTCCGGAGTCTCCTTCTTTGTGTTTAATGACCGGTTCTAACACGTTACGCCGGCTAAGGGCAACGCGGCTAACCGCTCGGCAGCGGTCTGACTGCCGCACCGATAGCTTGAAATCGACGGCGCACTCGCGGAACATAGTTCGCCGTAGGCCGCCTAATAGGTAGGTCGAGGGAAACGGTACGTATAGCGATGGTGAGCGTCTCGAAGTGTTTGGCAGTGATCGGCCTCGGGCTGGCCGCCGCTTACGGTGCACAAGCGGATATCTATAAGTGGGTCGATGCCGACGGCCGAACGTACTTTTCCGAGCGCAAACCGATGATCGAGGCGCCGGTCGAGACGATCTTGGAAGACGCCGACGACGAGCCCGCCGCGGTAGATACCTCGAAGGTCACTACGGAAACAGAAGGTGTCTCTGTGCCGGCGGAGCGGAACGACCCTTCCGCGGAGCCCGCGCTCTGCGAAGGTGACGCCGGTGCGACTGCGATCGGCGCGCTCGCCATGGTCCTGAATCGATCCTACATCGCGTCGATGCCGGATTTCGTCGCTGATAATGGATCCGCCTTTGCTGCCGACGAGGTGTACGCCTGCATGGATGCGATATTCGAACATGCTCCGTCGCACGAGCAGATAGCAGGCTGCGAAGGTTGTACGGTTTCACCGGATGCTCCGCTGGCCGTTTTGCTCGAGTCATCGGGGAGTCTCGTGACCGCGCTTCGCGGACTGAACGAAGGCGTCGCGGGCGAATGGCAGAAGATCCGGACCCGCATGGAATTGCGTCGGCCGCGGCTGGAAGTCGATATGGGCGATTTGACGAAGCTGATCCGCGGTGTTGCCGACGACGCGCGAGCGACGGCGAGAAGATCAAGGGTGCGGCCCGGTACTAAGTAAGTCCGATGACGAGCCCGTCCAAGGAGGGGAAGGTGTCAGGTGTATTTATCCATTCGCAGATTGAAAAGAAGCTTAGTCGGCATGTCGGTAATTGTGTACGGGGCCGACCGAAGAAGAACGACGCTGTTGAGCCTGACAGAAAATATGCCTGACCTCTTTACCTGTATTTTTCTCCGGGCCTTTCCCGGCCGCGTCAGAGCGGCGAAAACATAGTCGGTAGAGTTCGCAACGTCCCGAGTGTAGTGACACCGCGTCCGGCAGAGGTCACAATGACGGCGAGCTCACGCAGACGAGGAAGCCCGATGACAACTCCGTCGATGATGATCGCGATAGATGCCGGCGGTACCATGACCGACGCGTATCTGACCGACCAGCATGGCAATTTCGCGGTCGGCAAGGCGTTGACCAATCGCGCCGCTGAGCACGAAAGTTATCTCGAGGCTATCGACGATGCGGCCGCGGTCTGGGGCCTCGATGGCAAGACCGTGCACGGGCGCGCGGTGCTCTCGGTCTACACCGGAACCGCCATGCTCAATGCCATGCTCATGCGGCGCGGCAAAAAGGTCGGGCTACTGGTCACGCGCGGTTTCGAGCACGCCACCATCCAGGAGCGCGGTCTCACCTACCTCGGCCAATCCTACGCCGAAATCTTGCATCAACGGCTACACGAACATACCCCGCCATTGATGGACCATCGTCATGTACGCGGCGTTACGGAGCGCATCGAAAGCGGCAGTTACTACGGGTTGTCGGAGGCCGGCGGCGTGTTGATCCCCCTGAACGAGGACGACGTTCGCCGCGAGGTCGGGTTTCTGCTCGACGCAGGCATCGAGGCGATCGGTATCGTGTTTTTGTTCTCTTACCTGAACCCTGTACACGAGCAGCGCGCGGCCGAGATCGCTCGTGCAGTGATCGCCGAGCGCGGCGCCGATGTCCGCGTGATCGCCTCGGCGGAATTGATCCCGGTCATCAAGGAGAATCAGCGGCTGAAGAGCGTCCTCATTGAAGCTTTCGCCGCCGACGAGGTACGCACGCAACTCACAGCGGTTGAGCGCGCCGCCCAGGACAACGGTTTTAAATCGAGCCTGATGACCGTGACCAGCTACGGTAGTGTAGTGAGTATCGATACCCCACGGCTTTATGAGACGATTATCTCGGGTCCGGTTGGCGGGTTGATGGGCGGTAAGCAGATCGCCGAACTCAAGGGCCTCGACAGCGTCGTATGCTGCGACATGGGCGGCACGAGTTTCGACGTCGGCTTGATCGTCGGCGGCAATATCGGCATTCGCCACGAGCCGGATTTTGCCGGCCATCGTCTGGCCCTGCCGATGGTGGCGCTCGATTCGATCGGCGCGGGCGCCGGCAGCGTCATCCACGTCGACCCAGTCAGCAAGAGCATCGAACTCGGGCCCGAATCGGCCGGTGCGCAGGTGGGGATCTGCTATCAGTATCCCGAGATCACCGTCTCCGATCTCGACGTGGCGCTCGGTTATCTCAATCCCGATTATTTTCTCGGCGGAAAGATCAAACTGGATCGTGAGCGTGCGCTCCGGATCCTCGAGGAAAGGCTGGCGCAACCGTTGGGGCAGCCGTTGTTCGAGGCGGCCGAAGGCGTACTCGAGGTGATGCATACCCGGATGAAAGAACTCATCTATTCGATGCTGCTGGCGCGCGGCTACGAGCCGAGTTCTTACACCCTGTTCATGTACGGTGGCGGCGGGCCGCTGCACCTGTGGGGCGTGACCGAGGGCATTCCGCTGGCGAACATCGCGACGTTTCCGTGGGCGGCCGCGTTCTCGGCATTCGGCGCGACCGCTGCCGAGTATTCGCACCGTTACCAGGCGGGGGCGAGCCTGGTCATTCCGCTGGACGCGGACGACGAAACGAAGGGCGGCGCGGTCGACCAATTCAATCGCGTCTTCGAAACGCTGGAAACGCGGGCCTATGAGGAGCTGTCGAACGAGGGTTTCGCCGCCGACCAGGTTCGTTTCAGCCACGGTATGCAGGCTCGCTACACCGGCCTGCTCGAAAGCCTCGAGGTGAGCCTGCCGTTCGGGCGGCTGAACGAGCCGGGCGCGCTCGACCGCGCCATCGCGGCGTTTGAGGATCAGTACGAGAAGGTCTATGCGCGCGGCGCGAAATATCGCGAAGCGGGTTTTTTTATTTCGGAGTTTTTCATCGAGGCCTTTGCCGAGAAACCCAAGCCCGAGCTGCGCGCGCACGACCTTGCGGCGCCCGAGCCCGCGGCAGTGGCGCGAAAGACACCGCGCGAGGTCTATCATCAACGCCGGTGGCGCGAATTCGATATTTTCGAAATGAGTCACCTGCAGCCGGGCAACCGGATTGCGGGGCCGGCGATCATCGAGGATCCGATGACGACGCTGGTCATACCGCCGGGCAAGCAGGTGTCTTTCGACGAGCACGGCTTGATCTGGTACGGAGACGCGGAGGCCTAATTAGGTGTTGCAAGATATCGATCACTTTCGGATTAGGGGCCGACGGCCGTGCGTCGTCACCGTCATACCGGCCCCGGATCAAGTCCGGGCTGACGGCCGTTGGTGTGGTTACGAAGGTGCGGCATCTTTTGGAAGGGCTATTTAGAAACTGCCCGACCGGTGTAGAGGAGGACGAGCGATGAGTACGATTGAACCGACCGCGCCCCCGGCGGTGATTTCCCCGGCGGCGAGTCTGCGTGAGCGATTGGCGCAGCGCGACGCGCTGTCCGGGACATCGTATTACGGGATCGAGGAGTTGCGGCTGAAGGATTCTGATCCAACGCGCTACGAACGTTTCTATTCGGCTCTGAGCGTAGGATTGTTTTCTGCGCGCGAGGTCTCGAAGTTCGTCTCCGCCTCGCCCGGATCCCGCGAGATGGGCGAGCTGTTGTTCGGTCTGTTGACGCCCGAAGGGGATCCGATCGGGATCTCACAGGGGCTCGCCGGCAGTCTCGCATCAATGCCGGTCGCGGTGCGCTGGATGATCACGAACGGCTATGAGGACAACCCGGGGATCCGGGAAGGGGACATCTTCTCCGGCGACGATCCGCACACCATGGGCGCGATCCATCCCGGCGACTGCTTTACCTATCTCCCGGTCTTCTACGACGGGGAACTCGTGGCCTGGGCGGCGGGCATGAATCACATCATGGACGTCGGTTCCATGGTCGGCGGCAGCTGGCCGCCATTCTCGCAGGATACGTTTACTGACGGCTTCGTTTTCCCGATGACCAAAACCGGCGAGAACTACGAGTACCACGCATGGTGGCTTGAGATGTGGAAGCGGCGGACGCGCGCGGCGGTGTTCAATATTCTGGACGAGAAGATGCGTCTGTCCGGTTGCCAGATGATCGAACGCAAGGTCCACGAAGTGGTCGCCGAATTTGGTGTCGACTACTTTACGCACGGCACGCGAGAGATCATCGAGGACAGTCGCCGCGCGGTGAAACGCAACGTGCGCGCGTTGGCCGTGCCCGGCCGGGCGCGCAATGCCACCTTTCGCACGGCGGGATATACGGGCGTCGGCGTGTTGTTTCCACTGGCCGACCGCGAATATCTGATCCACGTCCCGGTCGAGTCGCGGGTCGACAGCAGCGGCGGTCTGCTGATCGATACCGCCGGCGCCAGTCCTTGGGGTTTCCATTCCTACAACGGTTACCCGGGCGCTTTATCCGGGGCGGTCTATTTGTCGGCGATGGATGGTTATGCGCACAACACCAAGATCAACCAGGGACTGATGGAACACGTGCAGGTCGGATCCGACAAGGGATCGGTTTTGAATGCCGACTACGAATATGCCAGCGCCTCGAACCCCTGGGCGACGACGGTATCGATCATCTGCTGCGCAATCAGCAACGCATCGCGTGGATTTCAAGCGCGGGGTTATCTCGAGGAGTGCTGGACCGGCGAGGCGTCCTGGGACGGCGTACAGGGCAGCGGCATCCTGCCAAACGGACTGGGTTGGGGTTTCACGAACCTGCAATATGTCGGCGCCTCGGGGATGGGCGCGTTCGCCTACAAGGATGGACTGCCGACGGCGTGGACGTGCTGGAACCATCGCTCGGATATCGGTAACGCCGAGGAATGGGAGTATGTGACCCCGGCGCTGTATTACATCGGACGCCAACTGGTACCCGAGTACTGCGGCCACGGAAAATACCGAGGCGCGGTCGGCAACAGCGCCACTTACGTGATCCTCAACCCCGGCCGGCTGGCCGTCAATCGCGGTGGTGGAACGATGGCGCGCGGCGCCGTCATTGCGAACGGGATGTCCGGCGGTTACCCGGCGCCCGGCGTCTTCGTCAAAACATTTCACGACACGAACATGCGCGAATTGATGAAGCGTGGCGAGCCCTACCCGAACTCGCCGTGGGAGCTCGACGAGTTCGTCGCCGACGGGCGTCTCGAGGTAGGGCGTTCGACCGCGTGGAAACAGGATACGCCCCCGATCGAAATGAAAGACGGGGACCTCTACACGCACGCGGCGGGCGCGGGCGGCGGCTGGGGCGATCCGCTCGAACGGGATCGGTCGCTGGTGCTTGAAGATCTGCACGCCGGCTGGCTCGGGATCGATACCGCACGTGAAGTTTACGGCGTCGTTTTTAGCGGCGCCTCCGGAGCCGAAACCGTCGACGACGCCGCGACCGACGCGCTGCGCACCGCGATCCGCAAACGCCGACTCGAGCGCGGCGTGCCCGTGAAGGATTGGTGGAAGAAGGAGCGAAGCCGCGTGCAGGCGGGCGAATTCATCGAGCCGGTGCGCGCCATGCACCGGGAGTGTCTCGACTTCGAGCGCTACCGCGAAGAGTTCACCGGTTTCTGGGCGCTCGCGCCGGAGTTCGAGTACTGTGAGGAGGGTTCGTCATGAGCGATGCGACGCGACAGCCCGACGCTTTCGCCGAAGGGTCCCAAGACGTCACACCCCATCTGGTCGGGCGGATGGTCGACGACGATCTGAGCTGGGAGGAGTGGCGCCAGTTGCTCAAGCTTCCGCATAAGGATCCGGATCGGATCCGGAAGTATCTCGAGGCGCTGCAACAGCGGGTCGGGTTCGATGATCCGATCCTGCTGCGCCTGTCAGATCATCTCTATGTCGTCCGCGCGCCGGAAGGCCGGATCGTGAAGTGCGACTGCGGTCACGCATTCGGGGACTACCGGGTCAACTGGAAGCTCGCGGCGCTCGTGCACGTGCGCGACACGGCGGACAGTATCGCCGAAGTCTATCGCAAGGAAGCGTTCGCGCCGGAACCGGGTTGGTCGGAAGTTCGCGAATATTATTGCCCGGGGTGCGCGAGGCAACTTTGTGTAGAAGTCGTGCCGCCCGGCTATCCGCCGATCTTCGAGTTCCTTCCCGATCTCGATGCGTTCTATGGTGAGTGGTTGGGCGAGCCGCTCGCCGACCAGGCGCAGGACTGGTTCGAAGACCGCACGCAGCAGCAGACCGCCAAGTGGGCCGAATGAAGGAAGGGCGGGCCGAAAGACCCCGCGCAATGTCATTCCTGCACCCATCGTCATTCCTGCACCCACCGTCATTCCCGCGAAAGCGGGAATCCAGTCAGAAAAATACACCGCCGCAAGCGATTACCCCCACCATCTACCGCGTCGTAATACTCGCACCCATCGCCTTCTGTTTGTCGGCGCTGCCGGCCGGCGGGGGGAGCTCAATGCCGCGTTGCACGGCGGGACGCATCGCGATGGCTTCTATCCAACGCCGCAGGTGGTCGAGACCATCGACCGGTACGCGTGCCCAGCGATGAGCTTTGACCCAGGACCAGTTGGCGATGTCGGCGATGCTGTATTCGCCCGCGAGGTATTCGCTCTCCGCGAGGCGTGTATTCAACACTTCGTACAGGCGCCGCGTTTCATTGTGATAACGCTCGCGCGCCGCCGGCACGTCTTCGGCGAAGTAACGTTCGAACGCGACCGCCTGGCCTTGCATCGGGCCGATCCCGCCCATTTGAAACATCAACCATTGGATCGTCAGCCAGCGGCCTTGCTCGTCGTGCGGCAGGAGGCGACCGGTCTTTTCGGCGAAGTACAGCAAAATGGCGCCCGACTCGAACAAGGTGATGCCATTTTCGCGGTCGACGATGACCGGAATGCGGCCGTTCGGGTTCATCGCCAGGAATGCCGCCAAGTGTTGCTCGCCGGCGCCGAGGTCAACGGCGTGCAGTTCGTAGGGGATCCCGAGTTCTTCGAGTGCAATCGTTGCCTTCCAACCGTTCGGGGTGGCTGCGGTATATAACGCGATCAATGCGGGAACCTCGCTCGTGGACGGGTGGATCGAAGTGTACTTCGAACCGAGACGCGATGTCTTTTCTGCCCGAGCGGAGTCCGGGTTTCAGAACCGCCGTGAGTAGCTGACGTCCAAGCCATCGCCCTGGGACCAGGCGCTCACCGGCGCGCCCAGGAAGTCGGACTGCGGATCGCGCTGCGACATTGTGAAGCCGTGCATGTAACCGAGCGACATTTCGCCGCCGTGCGCGAAGGTATAGCTCATGCCGCCGGTAATGTGATGCTCCAGCAAGCCGGGCATGAGCAGGTTAATGAGGGTCTCTTCGCGGGGGATCTGGCCCTCGCCGTAGTTCCACCCCAAGCGCCAGACCAGACGTCCGGTCGGCCGATAAATAATACCCGCCTTGTAGACGGACTGGTTCCGCCAGCCGAAACCGATGCCGCTCGGGCCGCCAAGGCGCCGTGCCGGCGTGATGTTACCGATCAGTTCAGCCGCCGTCGGCCCTGGATTGCCGATCGCTTCGACTGTAGCGAACTGGATCTGCTGAAAGTCGAAACCCAGAGTCCAGCGCGGTGTGACGTCCCAGGCGATCCCGACGGTGTAGTGGGGCGGTCCGTCCAGTTCTCCGCCATCCGGAAACAAGCCGTTATATCTCGTGTAACGCTGCGTGAAAATCCGGCTCGTGTATTGCGCGCCCAGGCGGAGCCCTGGGGTGAGTTCGACGATAGCGCCGATCCGGGTACCGATGCCGAGCGAGTACTCGGTACTTCGATTACTCAAACTAGTCGCGTCGCTCGATAGCGGCGCAAACCCCTGGATCCCGAACGCCGCGAAGCGTTGTACCGCGAATAGCGGAGCCAACCCCAGGGTCAGGCGGTCACTGGCCTGCCAGGCGAGGCTGGGAGCGAAGATCAATTGGGAAAAATCGACCCCCAGTTTGTCCCGTACCGGAAAACCAGGATCGGCGGGGTTCCCGCCGAGGATCCGTGCCGTCGCTTCATTGAACAGCGCGCGCGAGTAGGTTGTGTTCAAGCCGCCGTTAGCGTAAACCGACAGGCCCACGCTCCAACCCGGGGCCACCCGGCGGACGAAGCCGAAGGCCGGCACCACAAAGAATTCTCGGGTCGAGCGGTCGGCGACCGGCCGGTCGCAGCCGCCTATTCCGGTACAGTCCACTTCGGCCGCTCGCTGAGGGTGCATGAAACGCAGATTGAAATCCCAGCCCGGCGCGACCAGCGCCGTGCCCGCCGGGTTGATCGAAGCCGCCATGCTGTCCTGTGGGTGCGCCACGCCCATGCCGCCGACGCCGATGTATTTCGGGCTGTACCCCATCAGAAAATAGCCATTCACGGCGCCCGTCATCGCCGAAAACAGACTGAGAATTATTATTATAATAGTCTTTAGAAGCATTTTATAACTTATTAATTCAAAAGAAATTAATATTGTAACTTAATGTATTTTATAAAGTACGGCCGGCAGCCCGGAATGTCAAGGCGCGGGTGACCGGGAGCGCGATCCGCGAGCGTGGATCCCCCTCGGCCGGTGATCTAGGATGCGAAATTCGATCCGGTGCTTGGAGTGAACACCATGTGGAAAGCGATGACCCTGGCGGGGGCGATCGGTCTGGCGCCGGGGTGGGGTCCGGCGGTCGCGGCCGATGGCACTTCGTCTG
The DNA here is from genome assembly GCA_964523765.1 of uncultured Enterobacteriaceae bacterium. GTDB lineage: Bacteria > Pseudomonadota > Gammaproteobacteria > UBA11873. The sequence goes on along the minus strand of CAZFZX010000009.1, from coordinate 25,214 downwards.
CGGGCGTGCAGGGTGCCTGGAGGCTCGATCAGTCCGCATCAGACTCGTTCGAGGACACATTGGAGGCGACGGCGGAGCGGCGGAGCGCCGGTTTCCGCGAGGGCCGTTTAATCCCAGACGCCGCCGGTTTCAAGCGCGAGAAAAAAGCCCGCCGTAGGCGGTTCGAAGCCGTGAGCCGGATCGCGGCAGCCGAAGCGATCGATATCGCGGGCTACCGGGAGGTCACTATCACCTACGACGGTCAGGTCACGCGTACTCTGGCGCCCAACCCGAACGGGCGCGTCTATTCAGCGAGTGGCGACGAACTGGTCAAAGACGAGTTCGGGTACACACTGAGCTTTTGGATCAAGGGGGTTCTCGTGGTCGAGACCAACGACGACCGCGGGATCAAAATGACAGAGCGTTACCGGTTCAAGCCTGATACCGCCCAATTGGTCGTTTCGATTTCCGTCAAATCGAGCGGCGGCAAGCCTATGGACGTACTACGAGTCTTTGATCGCGCGGGCGGTTGAGTACGGACCTAAGGCGAGGTGCTAAATAGGCAGGGACGTACTGAACCTTACCGCCATTGTGTCTCCGTTCGGCGGCATTTTCTACGCTAACCATTACGCTGTGCCCCTCGAGCGGCAGCGTTCCTTTCCTGTAACCTCCAGTGGTGCGCCCGCGCGCTACCCTTTAAAATATGTTCTCGTTTGCGACTTTACGATGAGGCCGGTCCGGGATGAATCTGAATTTCGATGTGCGCTGGTCCTTCGTCGTCGACCGCGACGCGGTGGTGCTGGATCCGCTGGTGTTCAAGCTACTGCACGGGGTGCGCGAGGGCGGTCATCTCAACTATGCGGCGAAGGCGGCGGGTGTCTCTTACCGGCACGCATGGGGCCTGTTGCGCAATTGGGAGGGCCGTTTCGGCAAGGCGCTGTTGTCGGCGCGGCAGGGTCGCGGCGCCCACCTCACCGAGTTCGGCGAAGCCCTGCTCGAAACCGCCGCCGATAGCGAGGCCGCGCTTGCCCCGACGCTTGAACGGGTCGCGCTGGAGGCGGCGGCGCGTTTGAGCGATGCGGCCGACGCCCGCCGCCATCCCGTCAGCATCGTCTCCAGCCACAGCGAGCGTGTACTTGCGCTGCGCGATGCACTGGGCGATCGTTATCGTGTCGCCCTCGATATCGCCGGCACCGAGAGTGCGCTCCATCATTATCGGCGCGGTGAAGCGAACATTGCCGGGTTTCACCTGCCAACCGGCGAACTCGGGCGCACCGTCGCGGCGTTGTTGATCGGGCTGCTCGATCCCTCGCGGGACGAGGTGTGGTTGATCGAGAAACGAACCTTGGGCCTGTTGTCGCGCGCCGAGGATCCGGTGCGCAACGTCGACCAGCTGCCCGGCGGCAAGCGGCGCTTCATCAATCGCCAGCCCGGCTCCGGCACGCGCCTGATATTCGACGGCCTGATCGGCGCCGCCGGGATCGCACCGGGCGCTATCGACGGCTACGCCGAGGAGGAGTATACGCACACGGCCGTGGCCGCGTTGGTTGCGAGCCGCGGCGCGGATGTTGCGTTCGGCTCCGCGACGGCGGCCGAACGCATGAACCTGCATTTCGAACCGCTCGTCGACGAACGTTTCTACCTCGCCATGAATCGCGACAGCGACAGCGCCTTACGACGAACCGTGGCTGAGTTCTGTGCCGCGCAGAACATCCCCAATCGCGAAGCGTTGAAAGCGGATGAGTTTGCGCCGAGCGTCGCCGTGCTCAAGCGCGTGCACAACGCTGGGTTCTGGAAGAAGACGCCGACCACGAAGAAGTGAGCGAAAGCGTGTCTGCGAACCGGCAATTTCGTGTAATGCATCAAGGGCGTTCCGACCGCAGAGTTCATGTATACTGCTGCGCCAAGCGGCGCCCAAAACGACGCGCGGAATTATCCAATTAGAAACCGCATCCGCGACCACGCACCGTTCTAGGAACTTAGCGAGGGTTTTTTTTTGGATAGTTTCAAGGTGGCGCTCGTGCCGCTTAGTACTGCGCTCGTGAGTTGCACGATGCTCGGGCCTGATTTCGAAACACCCGATGCGCCTGTACGCGACACCTGGCAACCGGTGGAAGAAGCGTCGGTTACCGCGAACTCGGGCGAGTTCGACGATTGGTGGGTGGTGTTCGATGATACAAACCTGAACGGGATCATCGATACCGCCGTCCAACAGAACCTCTCGCTGCGGCACGCCGGTGTTCGCATCTTCGAAGCGCGAGCACAGCTCGGCATAGCAGCTGGCGCCCAATATCCGCAACTGCAACGCGCCCGAGGCGGGCTGGCGCACGTCGAACTCAGCGAGAACTCTCCGAACTCGAATCCGCTGGTCGATCATTCGTACAGAAGCGCCGATCTCGGTTTCGACGCCGCTTGGGAACTCGATCTCTGGGGTCGCTTGCGCCGCGGGGTCGAGGCTGCCGATGCGAATCTCCTGGCCGAAATGGCCGGTTACGACGACGCCCTGGTTAGCCTCACCGCCGAAGTCGCCAAGACCTACGTCGCGTTGCGGACATTCGAGGCACGCCTGGTGATCGCCCGGGAAAACGTCGCGATTCAACAACGCAGTCTCAAGATTGCCACCGTGCGTTACGAAAACGGCGCCACCAGTGCGCTCGATGTCGAGCAAGCCAAGACTCTGTTGGCAAACACGCAGGCGTCGATCCCGGATCTCGAGATTGGTTTGAGGCAATCCGAAAATGCGCTCAGCATCCTGCTCGGCGTACCGCCCGGTGGCCTGGAGGAGTTTGGATCCGGTGAGGGCGAGATCCCCGTTGTACCTATCGAAGTAGCGGTCGGCATTCCCGCCGATCTACTACGACGACGTCCGGACATTCGGCGCGCCGAACGTCTGGCCGCCGCACAGAGCGCACTTATCGGCCTCGCAAAGGCGGACCTGTACCCGCAATTCTCGCTGGTCGGGAACGTTGGGTTGCGTTCCAGTGACACCGGGGTTAGTGACATCGGAGATCTGTTCGGTGGCGACAGCCTCGAGGGCGGTTTCGGTCCCTCGTTTCAGTGGAACATCTTGAACTACGGCCGTATCAAGAACGCGGTACGCGTAGAGGATGCGCGTTTCCAGCAGGCGGTCGTCAACTACCGCAACACCGTGCTCAAAGCAGCGAGCGAAGTGGAGAACGCGATCGTCGCATTTACGCGCGGGAAGCAGCGCGTCGTCTTTCTCAACGCGAGCGTGGATGCCGCGCGGCGTTCGGTCGATCTCGCTTTGATTCAGTACCGTGACGGCACCGTAGATTACACGCGTGTGCTCGATACGCAGACCTTTCTGGTCGCCCAACAAGATAGCTACACCGCGGCGCGCGGCCAGGTTGTGCGCGATCTCATTGCGACTTACAAAGCGCTCGGCGGCGGCTGGCAGAACCGTGCTAAAGGCGGTGTGTTGCCCGAGAGCACCCGCACGGCTATGGAGACGCGGACGGACTGGGGTGAGCTATTACGCTCGGATGCGCCCGAACCGTCTCCCTCGGGCATCCTACGGAAACCCGATTGGTAGGCAGCTGCGGAAGCCCCGGCCAGCGATGAACGACACCGGCATTCGGACCAGAGCGCGCACGCGTTTGCTCGTTTTCCTTTACGGCGTGACGGTCCTTTGCGGGTGCGCCGAATCGTTGCCCCCGGCGAAGCCGATGGTGCGACCCGTGAAGGCTATTCAAATTGCAGACCGGCAGGAATTCGAGGGTAGGACGTTTCCCGGGAAAGCGAAGGCGACCCAGGAAGTCGAATTGTCTTTCCGCGTCGCCGGCCCTTTGATCGCGCTGCCTATTCAGGTCGGTCAGACCGTCACTGTCGGTGACGTACTCGCGCAAATCGACCCGCGTGACTACCAGGTCAAGTTGGCCAACGTACGCGGGCAATTGGAGCAGGCCCAGGCAGCCTTTACCCGGGCCGAGGCCGATCTCAAACGTCAGGAGAATATCCTCAGACAAGACGCGGGTGCCACCAGCGAAAGGGCGATCGACAACGCGCGCGAACAACGGGACCGGGGTAGAGCGCAGATTACCTCCTTGCGGGCATCGCATACCGCGGCGAGCGATCAGCTTTCCTACACTAAGCTCAAGGCGCCATTTTCGGGCACGGTCGTCGCTACCTACGTCGAGAACTTCGAGGATGTTCGCGCAAAGCAGGCGGTCGCCCGTCTGGTCGACGACTCGCGCATCGAGATGATCGTGAATATGCCGGAGAATCTGATCTCGATGGTATCCGACGTACGGAACGTACGCGTACGTTTCGATGCGTTTCCCGACCGCGAAATTCCGGCGGAGATTAAGGAAATAGGTACCGAGGCTTCGGACGTTACCCGCACCTACCCCGTTACGCTCATCATGGATCAGCCCGATGAGGTAAAAGTCCTGCCCGGCATGGCCGGGCGCGTCACGGGCGATCCGCCCGAAGAAATGATAGCGCTGCAGGGCGCTTTGACCGTGCCGGTATCCGCGACTTTTGCGCAGGGGGATGACACGTTCGTTTGGGTCGTCGATCCGGCTTCGAAAACCGTAGCGAAGAGAAAGATCACCCTCGGTATGCCGACGAATACCGGGATCGGCGTGACGGAGGGGCTGTCAACCGGTGAATGGGTGGCGACTGCCGGGGTTCATTTTCTCACGGAGGGGCAGAAAGTGCGCCTGATGAACCCGGACGAAGGCTGAGCGCAGGCAGCCGATAAAGTCGGTAGAACCGAAAGATGAACATCGCCACAACAGCCGTCGACAAGCGAGCGGTAACGTATTTCGCGACGGCGCTGATCGTTTTTTCCGGTGTTGTTAGTTTCTTCTCGCTCGGCCAGCTGGAGGATCCCGATTTCACGATCAAGACCGCGATGGTCATCACTTCCTATCCCGGCGCCAGCCCCGAGGAAGTGGAGATGGAGGTTACCGATCGCCTCGAGCTTGCAATTCAACAGCTGACGTCGCTCGACTTCGTGCGCTCGAAGTCGACCGCGGGCATGTCCGTCATCTGGGTCGACATCGATCCCTCTGTCTCATCGGACGAGATCCCCCAGGTGTGGGATGAATTGCGACGTAAAGTGGCCGACACTCAAACCGCCCTGCCGCCCGGAGCGGGTCCTTCGTCCGTCAAAGACGATTTCGGCGACGTTTTTGGTCACGTTATCGCCCTCATCGGCGATGGCTTCGGCTACGCCGAGCTTGAAAGTTATGCCAAGCGTCTAAGAAAAGAACTGACCCTCATCGACGGCGTGTCCAAGGTCGAGCTGTGGGGCGACCAGAACGAAGCGATCTACATCGACGTGTCTGAAACTCAGATCAGTCAGACTGGGATCAGCAGTGCGACGGTAGAATCGACTTTGCGTAATCAGAATGTCGTAAATGACGCCGGCAGCGTGGATCTGCAGAATCAACGGCTCCGCTTCGCGCCGAGTGGCGAATTTCAATCGACCGCGGATATCGCGAACCTGATCGTGCGGGCGTCGCCTATCGATTCGCTTCAGGGCTCGCTGCGGACCGACTCGAGCGCGCTCATCCGTGTCCGCGATATTGCGGAGGTAAGCCGCGGTTATCGCGAGCCGCCCGAGCGGTTGATGCGCTTCAATGGACAGACGGCCATCGCAATCAGCATCAGCAATGTCCCTGGAGTCAACGTCGCCGAGATGGGGAAAGCCGTCGATGCGAGGTTGAACGAACTGATCGCGGATCTGCCGATCGGTATCGAGGTTGAGCGCGTGCACTGGCAGTCGGATGTTATCGCCGAGGCAGTGAACGGTTTTTTGATCAGCTTTGTTGAGGCCCTCGCCATCGTCATCGTCGTGCTGACAATCGGCATGGGCTGGAGACTTTCGCTGATCATCGGATTCGCCCTGATCGTTACTATTCTCGGTACGTTCATTCTGATGTCGATTTTCGGTATCGATTTGCAGCGCATGTCTCTTGGCGCTTTGATCATTGCGCTGGGCATGATGGTAGACAACGCAATCGTCGTCGCGGACGGTTTCATCGTTCGCCTGCAAATGGGTATGGACCGCAGGAAGGCCGGCATTGAGGCCGCGACGCTGCCGTCGATACCGCTGCTGGGTGCTACCGTGGTGGCCGTCATGGCTTTCTATCCGATCGCCGCGTCCAACGAAAACGCCGGCGAATATTGTGCTTCGCTGTTCAGCGTCGTCGCCATTTCTTTGCTGGTCAGTTGGGTCGTTTCGATCACGCTGACGCCGCTGCAATGCATCGACCTATTGCCGAATCCCGCGGAGGATGCCGGTGCGGACCCGTACGGCAAGCCGATGTATCGGTGGTTCAGGTCGCTGCTCGCGGTGGCGGTTGGCCACCGATGGTTGACGCTCGGCGCCAGCATCGGTCTGCTCGTGATCTCGGTGGTCGCCTTCGGTAACGTCAAGCAGCTGTTCTTCCCCGACTCGCTGATGACGAAATTCATGATCGACTACTGGGCCCCGGAGGGAACGCGCATCAGCGTAACCGCTGCGGATATGAAGCGGATTGAAAAGCGCCTCTTAGAAGATCGACGCATCGCCGGCGTGGCGACTTTCGTCGGTGCGGGACCGCCGCGATTCTACCTGCCGGTGGAGCCGGAACCGGGCAATGCGTCTTACGGGCAGTTCGTGGTCAATGTGCGCGATCTTGACCATATCGATGAAATTGTCGCCGATATCGCGCCGTGGCTGGCATTGCAGTTTCCCGACGCCCAGATCCCCTTGAGAAAGTTCGGCGTCGGTCCCAGCGACACCTGGAAGTTCGCGATCCGGATCAGCGGCCCGGCGGTCGCCAACGCCAAAACGTTGCGCGAAACCGCGCGACGGAGTATCGGGACCTTGCGCGGCGCACCCCTAGCCGGCGATTTCCGTACGGACTGGCGGCAGCGCACTAAGGTCATCGTTCCCGCCTATAACGAGCAGCGGGCGCGTTGGGCCGGGGTGACCCGCGGCAACATCGCCGCAGCGACCAAGCGGGCCTTCGACGGACGAACGGTCGGCTTGTATCGCGAGAGCGATGAACTCATTCCTATCGTGTTACGTCACAACGCACGGGAGCGCGAGACGGTAGGTGGTTTGCTCGCGCTGCAAGTACAACCGGGTACGAGTGTACATACCGTGCCGCTTGGGCAGGTAACGGACTCCGTCCATGTTGAATGGGAAGACCCGTTGATCTGGCGCCGCGACCGCCGCCGCACGATCACCGTTCAGGCGAACCCGATCCGGGGAGTTACGCTTCCGGCGTTGCGTAAATCCGTCGTCGACGAGATCGAAAATATGCAGATCCCCGAAGGCTACGCCATGGAGTGGGGTGGTGAGTTCGAGAGTTCGCGCGATTCACAAGCCTCACTCATCCCGGGCGTCGTGCCGGCGGCGGCGGTCATAGCGTTTATCATCGTCGCGCTGTTCAACGCCTATCGGCCGCCACTGGTGATCGCGTTTTCGATCCCTTTCGCGCTGATAGGGATCACGTTCGGGCTACTCGGCACGGGCGCGGCTTTCGGCTTCGTAGCGCTGCTCGGTGCGATGAGTCTCGTCGGCATGATGATAAAGAACGCGGTCGTTCTTTTGGATCAGGTGAATATCTATCTCAGCGAGGGTCAGAACCAATACGATGCCATCATGAACGCCGCGATTTCGCGTGCCCGGCCGGTCGGCCTAGCTGCGGGCACGACCGTGCTGGGCGTGATCCCGCTGCTGCAGGACGTATTCTGGATCGGCCTCGCGGTGACCGTAATGGCCGGCTTGACGTTCGGTACGGTTTTGACGCTCGTTTTGGTGCCGGTGCTGTATTCGACCCTGTACCGAATCAAGGCGTGAGCGTCCGGATACGTATTCCAAAAAATCGATCAGTTTCGGATTAAAGACCGATGGCCAGACGTTATCACCGTCATACCGGCTCCGGATCCAGTCCCCGGTGACGGCAGTTGGATCCACGAACAACGTGATGCGTATTTCGGATCAATTACCTAATCGCCGACCCGGAACAACAGGCTGATCGCCGAATCACCCGCGGCGCAACCGTTGAACAATCCTATCCCGCCGCCTCTCTCGACGAGTTCCTCGATCAGCTCGATGCAGGCACGGAGTCCGGTCGGTCCTTGCGGGTGGCCGTAGATCAGCGAGCAGCCGTTGTTGTTCATCGCATTCAGGTCGGCGCCGGTCTCGCGTGCGAAAACGATATCGTTTACTGCGAACGGGTTGTGCGACTTGATCGCGTCGACATCGGAGAGGTCTAGGTTGGAGGATTCGAGCGCGCGCCGTGTCGACAACACGGGTGCGACGGGCATGAACGATTTCTCGGCCCGGCCCTGACCATATCCGATTACGCGGATCTTGATTTCCGGTTGGCGCGTGTAATCCGCGAGTTTATCTTCGTTCGTCACGATGAGGGCTGTGTTGCCGTCGGCCGGATGCGTCTGCCCGGCGTAGGTCACGGTGCCGCCTTCGCGGACTGGTTTCAAACGCGCCAGGTTTTCTGGGATCGCCGGGATCACGCCTTCGTCGGTCGTCAACGTCGTGACCGTTTTGCGGAATCGCGGATCCGGGACCTCAAATGGCAGGGTCATGAAGCGGCGCTGGAATGCGCAGTCGTCGGCGAGCGCCGCCTCGTATTGCTCGTAGCGTCGCAACACCACGTCGTGTTGTTCTGCGGTCGAGATCTCCCACTTGGCGGCGACATTCTCCGCGGTCTGCAGCATGTCGGTGCGGCCATGCGGATCGTAATTAAAATTATCCAGCACCCAATCCTCGTGCTGGCCGGTGCCGCCCGGACCGTTCGGCTCGGGGTGATAGATATGCGGGCCGTTAGAGGTTCGATCGGCGGTTACGATGAGCACGCTGTCGGTACCGTCGCAGCTGACCGTTTCGGCCGCCGATATGATGCAGCGCGCGCTTGTCGCGCAGGCCTGGTTAATGGTCGGGCCGGCCAGTTCGTCGGCGCCGATGAGGCCGCCGAGCCACGGGAGTCCGAAAAAGCAATGCTGCTGAATGACGGTGGCGCCGAGGATCCCGGCCCCGATGGTGTTCGCGTCAATCTCGCGCCGCGCGAGTTCGTCGGTGCTTACCGCGGCCGCGAGTCGGATCGAATGCAATGCGGACAATGCCCCTTGCCAGCGGGCGTACGGGGTCGACCAGTACGCTCCATAGGGAATAAAACTCTTTTCTAATAGCATCGGTTACTGCCTCCGTCTACTTTGTCGAACGCGCGTGGCGCTGTCGGTCAGGCGCGCACGATGGTCTGTACGGGTTGGGCGTCGGGCCACGTACCGTACCAGTCGAGTATATCGCGCGGCGGGTGCTTTGCCGTCCAGATCGGCAGAAACGCGCGCAGCGACACGCCTCGTTCGAGACGTGCCGCGCGCTCGGCTGAGCGCAACGCTCCGGTCGCCGCCTCGTCGATTTCCGCTTGGTCCGGATCCCACGCGACGTGGTAGACGCGTAGGCCAGCTTCGACGCTGATGAAACCGCGGCGGACGTCGTCGGCGACGCTTAAGGGGTCGCGTTCCAGCGGGTCGCCGTAGCCCGCGCCGCCGGTGGAGAAGGCGACGGTAATGCAATCACCATCGTCGAACTCGCGCACCGGCCGGCCCATGAACAGGGTTTCCCAGTCCCCGAGCGACGGGCCCCGCTCCAGGAACGCGGTGAGATGGGCCGGGAGTTTGAGGTCTCCGGAGCGCATGCGCTCCACCAGGTTGGCCTTGCGTATCTGGATACCGGGCACCGTGCACGGGTTGTAGCCGCCGAACAGCGGTTGCGGGGTCTGCAGCTTGCTGTTGTCGGCATGGCAGTTGAGATAGATCTTCGGGGTGTTCGCGACCCACAGTTGGACGGTGCCGACCCCCCCGCGGTATTTGCCGTGGCCGCCGGAATCGATCCAGTGCTCGGAAAACGGGATCAGGATCGGCACCTCGTTTTCCATCATCTCGACATCCGGCGCCCGCCCGAACACGCACCAGGGGAAACCGAACGATGGCATGCCGTCCATTTCCGGGCGCGCGCCCTGACCCTCGGTGTTCAGGGAATAGGCCAGCAGATCGGCAAACGGCAGACCCCATTGGGACTGTCCCGCAACTACGACGCCGTTACCACCGTTCGCATTGGAAGCGCCCGCCTGGCGCCACTCGTCGGTCGCGAATCTGGTTTTGGCGAAGCAGTTGTGCAGCGCGCTCATCACGCCGGTGCAGGCCATTACCGAGTTGCTGGTGGCGGCCCGTTGATCGGGATTTAAGCAACTGTTCTCCGGAAACACGAAATTGACGGGCGCGAGCGTTGCGTTGCTGATCGGCAGGTCGTGAAACACATATTCGTAAATGTAATTCGTGCAGTGGGCGACAACCGCCTGCGGGTGGGCATTGTAAGACGAAGCATTTTCAGGTGAGGTGCCCGAAAAATCGACCGTGATCTCGGTGCCCGACTTCGTCATCGTCATGAAACACGAGCGCACTAGCCCCGGTGTGTGCCCCACACCGTCGGAAAAGTTGACGCAACGAAAGGTGCCGTCGAGCCATTTCGCGATCCGCGCGCGGGCACCCTGCTCAGCGGTGTCGAGCATGCGTCTGAACAGGCCGGTGACGTTTTCTTTACCGGACTTCTCGCACATCTCGATCAGCCGCTGGCGTACGCGATCGGCGGTTGTACAACGCGCCTTCAAATCGACGGTGACCATCTGCGGTGCACGCATGCCGAAAGCGACGAACATCTCCTCGATGTCTGCATGCAGGCGGAATTTGGTGCCGATCTTTATCGGCGGCAGATTCATTCCTTCTTCGAACCGACTGCGGGCGGAGACCGGCATGCCGCCCGGTTCGATGGCGCCGGTTTCGGTCGTATGGTTGAGCGCCGCTGTCCACGCAACGAGTTCGCCTTCGTAGAACACGGGCATGGCGACCATCATGTCGGGGTTGTGGATCCCACCGTAGACGGCGTCGTTGGCGAACCAAAGGTCGCCGTCTTCGATCCCGGGATTGTCGTGGTAGTACTTGAGGATGTACTTGATGATCATCGTCGGCAACACGACGTGCAGATAGGTTCCGCACGAGGCGTTGACCAGATCGCCGGCAGCGGTGAATAAGCCGATCACCGAGTCGCCCGCCACGCCCATCGAACTTCTGCAGGAGCGGACGAATACATCCATGCCTTCATCGAGGATGTCGGCGGTGCGCTGGACGCCGATCTCGAGTTTTCCGGGCGCGATGATCTTGGCACACTCCAGTTCGTAAGGGGTCGCTGGCGCCGGTTTCAGAGCCTGGAGTTTCTCGGACAGGGTCGGGACAGGCATGTTTGGTTTCCTTACAGGTTAAACATCTGATCGGAAGGACGCTTCAACTTCTTCGTCATCTCGGCGGAGGCCGGGATCCAGTAGAAGAAGGCCGCCGCTTCCTCATCATCCCGGCGAAGGCCGGGATCCAGTCGAAGAAGCCCGCCGCTTCCTCGTCATCCCGGCGAAGGCCGGGATCCAGTACAAGAAGCCCGCCGCTTCCTCGTCATCTCGGCGGAGGCCGGGATCCAGTAGAAGAAGG
>CAZFZX010000009.1:0-13615 GCA_964523765.1 uncultured Enterobacteriaceae bacterium | reverse complement strand
TCATCCCGGCGAAGGCAGGGATCCAGTAGAAGAAGCCCGCCGCTTCCTCGTCATCCCGGCGAAGGCCGGGATCCAGTAGAAGAAGCCCGCCGCAGGCGGACATTGTCAGCCCTCCCGCCCCTGCGTTTCCAGCAGCGCGCCGACATTATCGGCGGTACCGATGATCCCGAGGCCGTGACGCTCGACGGCAAACACGTGGCCGGGTTTGACGACGACGGTCGTGTAGGGCGCCTGGATCACGGCCGGGCCATCGAGCTTGTGGCCGGGCGCCAGCGCATCGAGCGCATAGACGGGCGTGGGCGCATAACCAGCGTCGCTGTTCCAGCATATCTCGCGCTCGGCGATCGGTACGGCGCGCGCACCCGGTGCGGCGGGATCGCAGGTGGGCAATTCGAGTTTTTCGGTTTTGAGTACGGCGCGAACCACGAAGTTCTGCAATAGTACGCCGCCGGGTTTATTGACCACCAGCGGGCTGAAGCTCTCCGCGAACTCTTTTTCGAACGCGTCGTAGATGGTCTTCATGTCGGCTTCGCTGTGTACTGCCCGTAATGGCGACTGGACGCGTTTCTCGTGCACCTGCCCGCCATAGAGCAGATCGAGTTCCAGCTTGTAGGTCGCCGCATCGGCATCGAATCCTTCGCCGATGAGGTCTTTTCTGGCCGCCGCGACGAGCGCTGCGACGGTATTGTTGAAATGCTCGTAGTCGGTACTGAATTGCTCGGTCACGGGTTTCATGAAGACCATACGGTTCGTCCGTTCGTGTACGTGTACCAGATCCATCAGGGACTGGCCGAACGCACAGAACACCGGTGCCTGGTTGAAGATTACGCCGAGGGCGAGGTCCTCGAGATACCCCGAGACGTGCGTGGGCCCCGCGCCGCCGAACGAAAACAGCACGAATTCCTCAGGGTCGTGGCCGCGCATGTGGATCTCTCTCCGGATCGCTGATGCCATGTTGTCGTCGATGATCTCGCGGATGAGCAGTGCGGCTTGTGGCACCGTAACGCCGAGCGGGTCGGCAATGTAGCGTTGAATAGCTTCTTCGCTCTTGCGTTTGTCGAGCTGCATTCTGCCGCCGTAATAGGCGTCGGGCGCGAGATACCCAAGGACGAGATCCGCGTCGGTGACCGTCGGTTCGTTGCCCCCGAGGTCGTAACACACCGGTCCCGGAAAAGATCCCGCGCTGCGCGGTCCGACTTCGAGGCGATTACCGAGCCGCCGGTTGACCGAAGCGATGGAGCCCCCGCCGGCGCCGATCGAGAGGCTTTGCACCATCGTCAGGCTGACCATCCAGCGGTCGAGGATCGGGCGGAAGTCGTAGTTCCGCGCGCTCGATCCGACGATCACGCCCATATCGAAGCTCGTGCCGCCCATGTCGGTGGCCACGACATTCGCGAAGCCGAGTTGGGCGGCGAGATATTGTGAGCCGATGATGCCCGCCACCGGCCCGGCGTTGAACGTGCGGCTCGCGGTGGTCTTGAACAGGTCGGCGCTGCCACCCGAATTGTGGACCAGCAGGAACGCGCCCCGGTAACCGCTTTTCCTCAGCCGGTCCCAGGTGGCGGCGAGTTCGGTTTGCAGCGATTGCTGCAGGTAGGCGTCGAGGATCGCGGTCATCGTGCGTTCGTATTCGCCGATTTTGCCGACGACCTGGTGGGCGAGCACGATCGGTAAAAAGCCGATGTGATGTTCTTTGTATTCCTCGCGGATGATGTCCTTGATACGGACCTCGTGCGCCGGGTTCTTGAATGACCACAACAGTGAGACGACGATCCCGCGCGCCCCTTGGTCGACGAGCCGCCGCAGTTGCTCACGCACATGGTCTTCGTCCAGCGGCACCACGATGCCGCCGCTGAAATCCACTCGTTCGTGTACCCCGAGCATCATATCGGGGTCGATGAGCGGCACCGGCTTGTTTTGTACGGCGACGTTACGGCGCTCTGCGATCCGCGTGCCGTCGATCCACTGGGCGCCGCGCCCGATCAGGGTCGCGTCTTCATGGCCCTCGGTCATTAACAGTCCGAGTCGCGGCCCCGCGCGCTGAATCAAGCCGTTCATGGCTACGGTCGTCGAATAACGGATAACGTCGATATCGTCGAGCAGTTCATCGATGTCGGCGTCGATTTGCGCGGCGGCGTCGTCGACGACTTGCATGAAACATTCGGATAAATCGTGCGGGGTAGTGGGGGCTTTTGCCATGACCTGGCGCCCATCGTAATTCAGGATCAGGTCTGTGAAGGTACCGCCGACATCGACGTCGATCGATCTCACGTCACGCTCCCCGGTTCGTCGGCATTCGTGATTCGACCGTCGACGATAACGATGTCGCCCCGCTGGAGGCGCTGTTTCAGGCGAGCGATATCGATTTCGATGTCGTGCGTGATGGGATGCCCGGGCGGCAAGTATTCGGTCTCGATCTGGACGGCGCACGTCGGGCAGTAGAATTCGATGATCCGGACCCAGGCGGGATCGGGGGCGAAAGTGAATTCACCCTCGATTTTCGGCTCGTGTACTTCGGTCGGATCGCGCTCGTAGACTTTGCACCCGTCTTTGTAGTTCGCCTGGGCAGGGCCGAGCTTTTCCCCGCAGCGATTGCACAGCCATTGCTCGTCGTTGAGGTCGAGATCCAGGGACTCGGTGACCCGTAGCTTTTCGAACGTGGTGTTCATGCTGTAGCCCGTAACGTGCCTGAGCGCGTCATTCGACTTCCATCCAGCAATTGCCGAGGTCGTCGATCCGGCCGTTCCAGCCGGGCGGAATGATGCACGAGGTGGTGCCGCCGGAAATCAGAGCAGGGCCTGCGACCGACTGCCCGGCACCCAGCGATTTCGGCGCATAAATCGGGCCGGTGACCGGGTCGAGGCTTGCATCGGGCCTGCTTCCAAAAATGAAGGTGGATCCGCTGTTAACCGGTGCCTGCGCGGCCGCCGGGGGTGCGGAGTCGAGCGTTAAAGTCGCGATCGGCAGACTGACGTGTAGTTCGAGGATCCTCGGGTCGCGTTCCAAAGCGCTGTGCCCGGCAGCCGCGCCGATCGCTTTGGCGACGCTATCCATTTCATCGCCGCTCGTCGCCCGCCACGTTTGCGCGGGCGCGTTCGGATCGGTGTCCGGCCCGCTGAGCTCGAAACGAAACTCCGCATCTTCATAGTCGAAGCCCTCGCTCGTCAGTTCGCGGCGCGCTTCGTTCTGCATCGAGACGAGGCCGTCGCATAACTGCTCCGCGCCGCCCATCAACTCGCGCAGGCCCCGCTGATAGACATGCGTGACGTCACAGGTTGCTGCGCCGAAAGCGCCGAACACCGGGCCGAACCGCAGCGGCACGTAGATCCGGTTGATCCCGAGTCGCTCTGCGACAAACGGGCCGAGCAGCGGGCCGTTGCCACCGTAGACCGCCAGGACCGTATCGGATAGCGGGATCGCGGCTGTCGCGGCAGTCGATTCGACGAGCGCGGCGACACTGGCGGCGGCGCTCTCGCGTGCCTTCACCGCGGCTTGCGCGACGGATATCGATAACGGATCGGCGATCACCCGCTGCAAAGCCGCGCGCGCCGCCTCGATATCGAGCGAGCGCCGCCCATCGAGGAAATCGGCCGGATTCAGATAGCCCAAAACGAGTAATGCATCGGTCAGTGTCGCATCGACTCCACCGAGACCGTAACACGCCGGACCCGGTGCGGCGCCTGCGCTTTCCGGTCCGACCCGGACGCCGCCGGAGCCGTCGATTGCGACGTGGCTGCCGCCGCCGATCGCCACCGAGCGCAGCAACTGCATCGGTTTGCTGATCGCGATCCCGAATAGGTCGCCCGCCGCCTGCCGAACCGGATGGCCGCTGCGAACGGCACTGGCCTTTGTCGTAGTGCCGCCAATATCCATGCACATCAGCGTGTCTACGGCGGCGCGTCCGGCGAGGAATGCCGCGCCATAGGTTCCGAATACCGGTCCCGATTCGATGGTATCGATCGCCTTGGTCTTGCCGATCCGGGCGACGCCGCCGTTGGTGTGCCCGACCAGGAACGGCCGCCGCCATTTGAATTCGTCGCGCAGCCGGTCCTCGGCTTTGAAGAGCGACGTCGCCAGGGCGGGGTGGGTGTAGGCGTTGACGAGCGTGTAATGCGTGCGCGTCATGTCGTCGGGCCACTCGAGAATATCGGTGCCGGCCAAGACCGGCACGCTGCCGAGATAGTGATCCGGGTATTGACTACCGATCGCTTGTTTCACGGCTTGCTCGGTGCTGCGGTCCCAGTAGGACCCGGCCAGACTCACACAAATGCGCCGCACGCCGTTTTCGAGCAGCGCCCGGACGTTTTCGACGATCATTTTGGGATCCGGCGTGGCGCCGTCGATAGCGAGCACATGCTCTTCTGGAATGAGCGTATCGATCACGGGTGACGGCCCCGCGCCGTAAAGATCAGACTGATGACCGTCGGACACGATCAGCCCGAGTTGCGGGCCTTTACGTTCGGCCAGGGCATTGGAGGTAACGGTCGACGACCAGCGGATGAAGGCGACGTCTCGCAGCAGGTCGACCGCGTCGGTTGCGCCGACCAGGGCGGCGGCGCGCTCGATGATCTGCACGAGCGACAGGGTCAGGTCGTGCGGTGTCGATTCGACTTTGAGCACGAACGTTTCGCCCGCTCGATGGAGCACACCGTCGGTCATCGTGCCACCGGCATCGATATTGAGTGAATATTTCATCCCGCCGCGACGGCTGATCGCCAGCCGTATTCCCCGTGTCAGGCTTCGGTAATTGCTTTATACCTCATTTGCTGTCCGATGTTTGCTGTTATCTATTCCAGCGGGTTGGCGCAAGGGCCACCGGAGCGTAGCTCTCAGCTCGCCCTGGCGGCGGTCGATCCGTCCCGTCGCGTACGACCGTTGGGTTTGTTCTTTCTTTTGCCCGGACCGTTCGGTTTGCGCGCCTTGGCGTGGGTCCGTTGTTCGTTGGAGGCACTCCGGCGGTCCTTATTGTTGTTTGTCCCGGTCCGTCGGTTTTTCCCGGCGGGCTTGGTGGAGCCGGTAGGTGGCAGCGCGTAATCCGGTTCGAAGCCGTCGATCATTTTTCGCTCTATCGCGCGCCCGATGAGCCGCTCGATGTCCCGAAGCTGTTTGTGCTCGTCGGCACTGACGAGTGAGATTGCGTGTCCGCTCGCGCCGGCGCGGCCAGTCCGGCCGATACGGTGGATATAGTCTTCGGCCACGCTCGGCAGGTCGAAATTGACGACATGAGCGAGCTGGTCGATGTCCAAACCTCTCGATGCGATATCGGTTGCGACTAGCACCTGAACCTTGTTGCGTTTGAAATTGGCGAGTACTTTCGTGCGTTGCGCCTGGCTCTTGTTGCCGTGTATCGCAGCGGCACGGATGTCGTTGCGTGAGAGGCGTCGCACGAGCTTGTCGGCGCCGTGTTTCGTGCGGCTGAAGACCAGCACCTGGTACCAGTCCCCGGAACGGATGAGATGGCTCAAGAGTTCCGGTTTGCGAGCCTTGTCTACCGGGTGAAGGATCTGCGCGATGCTGTCGACGGTCGAGTTGCGAGGGGCGACGTCGATCTCGACGGGGTTGTTCGTAATACTTTTTGCGAGCCGCCGGATGTCGTCGGAGAACGTCGCGGAGAACATGAGGTTCTGACGGTCTTTTGGCAGGGCCGCCATGATTTTTTTGATGTCGTGGATAAACCCCATGTCGAGCATGCGGTCGGCTTCGTCAAGAACGAGGACCTCGAGGTCCTCGAAGCGTACGGCGTTCTGCTGATAGAGGTCGAGTAGGCGGCCTGGAGTCGCGACGAGGACGTCTACGCCGCGATGCAACTTCGACATCTGCGGGCCGATCCCGACCCCGCCGAAGACGGCCGCGGAACGTAGCTTGAGATATTTCCCATAGGTTACGACGCTGTTTTGTACCTGTGCCGCGAGTTCGCGGGTCGGGGTGAGTACGAGTACGCGCGGGCGTTTGCTCTTCCCCGGTGCTCCGTCCGCCAGACGCTGCAGCAGCGGTAAAGTAAACCCGGCGGTTTTGCCGGTGCCGGTTTGCGCCGCGGCCATGATATCGGTGCCTTCGAGTATGGCGGGGATCGCCTGCGCCTGAATCGGCGTGGGGATTGTGTAGCCGTTATCGCGAACGGCGCGCAGTAGTTCCTCGGCGAGGCCGAGCTTATCAAATGTCATTCTTTAGTCCTAAAAATCAACGTTATGCCGCGACGGCGGCCACCGTTTCGACTGGCGGACGAGCGCTGGCGGCTTGAATTCTTGGCTCAGTGAAATCGAACCCTGGCGGCGGTACGACGATGTCGCGAATCCAGCCTGGGGCCCGGAAATAGCTTTGCCGGTACGTGTGCCAATGGCACATGCGGCATGCAGTAATTGGCTCTCAACGCGGAGGGACAGTCGGTCTCGATGCCGATATCGCAGCTAGCGATAGCAATGCTTAAAAGACGAACTAACAACTAATGATGACGCTCTGGGCACCCTGCGGGCTGTCACCAGATGAGCGCACTCTAACATATTGCGGGCCCCACGGCCCGCTTTGTTTTTAGCGGGTGTCCCTCGTTAGGCCGAAAAGTACTCCTTCGTCGTTGAAATTGTTCTATCATTTCCGTCAGAGCGAGCGCAGCGGAGGAAAATTTATGAACGTCGTGAAGTTAGGCGTCGGAGTATCTACGGTATCGATTCATCTTCTCTTGGCAACTCCGTTTGCCGCGGACGTCACCCGCGACGACGTCGCCGTCTGGCTGGGCCAAACGGTTGTGGTCGACGCCCCGGTGGCCGGCACGACGGTTGGTATTGATGACCTCGCGTCGTTGAAGCCGTGGATCCCGCCCGGCTATTTCGAGGAATTCGAATTCCCCGACGTCGTGGTCGAGATCCAGGAAACCGCGGACTACCAGGACCATCCTTCTTACCTCGCCGCGACCGAGCATTTCAAAGGGCAGGCCGCGATCGGGACGGATGGGCGCCTCGAAAACTATACGGCGGGGCGGCCGTTTTCGCCGCAACAAATCACGGGTGCCGATCCACAAACAGGTGGCTATATGCTCGCGTGGAACCAGATCCATCGTTGGCAGTACTACGGCTATCAGGTGGATGAACTCACGATGGCTTACGTTGGATCCTCAACCGGCCGTGTACCTCTCGAGCCGAAAGCCGGCCTGGACGGCGGCGGCAGTCTCGACCGGATACTGACGCAATCTTACCACCGAGTGTATCTCAACAAACTCGCGATGCTCGCAGATCAGGGTTATCGCGTCGATGTGCCCGATAGTGAGACGCGGTTCTTCAAGGACTACATCGAATTTCTTGATCCTTTCAATATCAAAGGTACCAAGTTTGTCATCGAGCGGATGCTGGATCCGCATGCCGACGATCAGGTGAACACCTATCTGCCAACGGAGCGCCGCGTGCGGAGGGTATCGGCGCAAGAGCGGGCCGATAGCTTCATGGGTTCGAACGGGACGCTCGACGATTTCGAAGGCTTTTCCGGCCGCGTACTCGATTACCGCTGGACCTATCTGGGCCGCAAACCGATCCTTTACGTGGTGGACTCAAAACAGGAAGCGCAACGCACGTTCGGGCCGTTCAGCCGTTTAACGAACGACCGCTGGCAGGTTAGAGATTGTCACGTCGTCGAAGTAACCTCCGTATGGGAGGGGCACCCGTATCGGAGCCGCGTTCTATTTGTCGATGCGCAAACGTTCGGTGTCGCATTGTCTCTCGTGTTCAATAAAGACAATCTATTGTGGAAAACAATGCAGACGGTCTACCGCGGAGTGTCGCCGGACGACCGGACCCCTGTGTCTTTGGAAGCGTCGGTGCCGAGTTGGAGGGGGCAGGTCAACATTGACCGCGTCACCAACACGGCTACGGTGGTGCGCGCGCACTCCAATACCGAGCATCCGACCATGAGCGTTTCGGCAATCAAGCGGATATTCAGCGTGTCCAGCTTGACCAGCGGCCAATAGCTCCGCTCGGGTATCGAGCGATTACAGGGTCCCGTTGCGACCCGGCCCTACTACGGGAAGTCACCTATAGCGTCGGTCAGGACGCCTGGCCGCTGGTGTTCGATGGGACTTCCGCCGCCCGAAAGCACGAACAGAATCGAGGCTAATCGTGTGGCCGTACGGGGCGTGCTCGCATCCCGGCCCCGTTCGTGATTAGATCGTTCGAATTTAGCCGCCGGGTGCTCCTTTGTGCGCTGGTTCTTTCGCCTCTTCGTCCTTCTATTGCTCCTCGTTCCGGCCGGATTGATCGCGGTCGCCGTATTGTGCCTCGAGCCGTCGCCGCTGGTCGAAGACAAAGTGCGGCTTAGCGTCGCCAACATCGACCGGGCAAAGCTCCTTTTGCGTGAACACGATCCGCGAAAACTCCGAACCGATGAAGTAAAAACGGTCAGCATGAACGAGGAAGAACTGAATCTCGTTGCTAACCATCTCATGAACAGACTCGGGACGGGCGCCGCCGCGCTCGAAATGAAAGATGCATGGCTGGGTTTCGTCGCGACTCTGGATGTGTCGAAGCTTGTGCCCGGAAGATATCTCAACGTCGAAACAGTGCTCACCACCGAGGAAGGTAGACCGCAACTGCAGCAGTTGAGGATCGGAGCGGTATCTTTCCCGCCCGCTTTGATCGAGGCGGTAGCGGCCTTCGGTTTGGAGCATCTCTATCGCGCTTCGAGTGTGAGCGACGCGGAGGAAGTGTTTCGTGCCGTCGAGATCAAGCCAAAGCGAATGGACATCACCTATCGTTGGAAGGAGGCGATCGCCGATGCGGTGAGGGATAGGATCGTGTCTCCCGAGGATCGACTAAAATTGGCTGCTTACAACGCCTTTCTCGTATCCGAGATAGTGCGCCAGGGTCCGAGCCTTTCGTTTGTCAGCTTGACCGAGGCTACGTTTCGGTACGCCGGTGAGCGCTCAGCCGACGGCGACCAGGTGGCGGAAAACCGTGCAGCTATCATCGTCATCGCGGCTTACGTCGATGGCCGCAGTTTAGCGGCGTTGGCACCCGAAGCCGTCGACTGGGTAAAGCCGAAGCGCGTGAAGCTTCGGATCCACGGCCGCCGCGATTTCGTCCAACATTTCACGACTTCTGCCGCGCTGGCCGTTACCGGCGGCGGCGCGGTGTCTGACGCAATCGGTTTGTTCAAGGAAATCGACGATGCCGACGGGGGCAGCGGGTTCAGTTTTAAGGACCTGACCGCCGACAAGTCGGGAACGAGATTCGGCGAGGTCGCGATCGCCTCGTCAGCGTCCGCGGGTCGCCTGCAGCAGTCGATCGCGGAGGGGATCGATGACTCGGCGCTGATCCCGGACGTCTCCGGATTAGAAGAACATTTGAGCGACGCGGAGTTCGAAAGTCGTTACGGCGGGATCGGCGGCGCCAAATATGACAGCGTCGTGCGGGACATTAATCGGCGGATTGACGCCTCGTTGCTGTATCGTTGAGGAAGCTCTGAATCGGTGACTGCGCGGTTCGATGAAGGCTTAGCCGGCGTTCGCTCCCTGCCTCAGAGGTTCTCCGGTATTCAGTGAGGCAAAAGCGTTCGCGAGCGCAGGCGGCGGGTACCGAGCAAACCGAATAAACCACACAACGTAAGGGTAAGGCTTGTCGGCTCCGGGATGGCTGCCGCTTCGGCTAGCGCGCCGAGTGGTTGCACATCGATCGTCAAGTTCCCGACATTGATCGCGCCGCGGCGCTCGACCGCGCGGTCGTTGAATGCGACGTTCAAAAGTACCGTCTGGCCGTCGTAAGCGGCGAGATTGAACATCGCCGTAGAGAACATCTTGCGGCTGCCGTTACGCTGAAACCCCTTGGGCCTGCGCACGCCTGCAAACTCGTCGGCATCCGAGTCGATAAACCAAGACCTGGCGCGGTTAAGCAAGCGGAACCCTTCCAAATAAGACAACCCGGTGGCGGACGAAACGGTAAAGCCCAATGGTTCTTTGGCGAGCAGCGAGACGAAATCGAAAGACACCGCCGCGTCACGGTAGCCGCGCAAATCGAGCGAAAACTCGAAACTGGTGCCGCCGGCCGCAGGCCCGCCGCGCGGTACGATATCTGCCGATACCGCGCTCACCAGGACCGTCAGCGCAATCAAAACCACCGACGGGAGTCCTCGGTATATACGTCTGCGGGTCATCGGTCGGCGCCCATCCACAATGTCTTTGCAACCCTTTAGGGTCTAATAGTCCGTTACAGTTAGTATATACCTTTCATAATGTTAACGTCTTCTCCTATGTTGGATGCGAAACAAATTTTTACAACGCCGCCAAGCGCCGGTCGGCGCGGTAAAATTTGGCCTCCACCGGTGCTCTCAACCGCTGGATTCGCGAAGGTCTCGGGGTTGTCATCATTGAATCCGGTCCCGAGGTGGTTCAGCATCGGTGACTTGAAGCGGTCAGAGAGGCTCAGCGGATTCGTCGACATTACCGTCCCATGAACAAGTCTGTCACCAGGTACTGGGTGGCCTTGCCGTTGATCGTGACCCTCCTACCGGCCGCCGCCCGCCCCGATCCCTACGAAGCCGCCCTCGATTTCTACGCGGCAGAGCAGTTCGAGGCCGCCGTCATCGAATTGAGAAACGTGCTGCAGGAATCACCCGGAAACGTCCCGGCCAGGGTCTTACTGGGGCGGGTGTTTTTGGAACAGGATAAGCCCCGAGAGGCAGCGGCCGAACTCGAAAAAGGGCTCGAACTCGGCGGCGACCAGAATCTGATACTGGTTCCGCTCGGCCAGGCGTACCTGCAACTGCTCGAGCCGGAAAAGGTTCTTACCGGCGTGATTCCACCGCGCACCGACGCGGTTGTCGACGGCGAAGTTCTACTTCTCCACGGGGATGCAGCGCTGCTGCTCGGCGATCTGAATTATGCCGCGCGGAGTTTCGCCGGGGCGCGCGAACGATTGTCCGCCGACTCCCGGCCACTCGTCGGAGAGGCGCGGATCGCGCTCGCGCGCGGCCGTGGTGAACTCGCCGACGAATTGATTGGCGCGGCGCTCGAAAGCGATCCGGATTCACTCGGGGCCTGGACGCTCAAAGGCATGGTGCATCGCGATCGGGGCGACTACGAAGGTTCGCGCGCCGCCCTCGACCGCGCGCTCGAACTTGCGCCGCGCTCGACCAAAGCCCTCGGAGCTCGCGCGGCGCTGTTTTTGGATCTCGGTGATGCGCCGGCGGCAGCGGCGGACGTTGCCGTACTCCGAGAGATCAATCCGGGTGATTTGGAAGGTCTGTATTTGCATAGTTGGTTGCTAGTGAGCAAAGGTGATCACGACGAGGCGCTACGGTTATTGCAGGAGCGGGTAGATGAGCTGCGCGCGATAGGCCAAGATCATCTCGAAAAGCTGCCCCAAACGGAACTGCTGTTCGGCATCGTCAATTTTCTTTCCGACGACTACGAGCAGGCGGTCGAACGCCTGAAGAGGTTTCTCGTTCGCTTTCCCGCGCATACGGGCGCCAAACGTTATCTCGCCGCGACTTACCTGTCGGCTGGCGAATGGGACAAAGTGACCCGCACTTTGAGCCCAGCACCGGGCGCGGAACTGCCTTCGCACCCGGCCACACTCTCGCTGCTCGCCGAGGCGCACCGTGCCACCGGGAATTTGAGTCGCGCCACCCGACTGTATGAGCGGGCGATCGAAATCGCGCCGGACCAGGTGGGATTTGCCATGGGGCTCGCCATGAGTCGCTTTGCCGCCGGGCATACAGTGGATGGTATTCGCGCGATGGAGAGTCTGATCAGAGAGGTCCCGGACTTTCAACAAGCCAAAACCCATCTGATTAGCATGTACCTCAAAGCGGGCTACGACGAGGAAGCGCTGAAGCTTGCTCACGGACTCGCCGAAATGCATCCGGACGACGCCGCAATCCAGAATCTGCTCGGCGCCACGATGATGGCGAGTGGGCGTTTTGGCACGGCAAAGAAGCAATTCGAACTCGCCGAAAAACTCGAACCCACTGATGTTCTGCCGCTATTGAACCAGGCTCGGCTGGCGCTGAGAATCGATGATATTGGCGCTGAGAATCGATGATATTGGCGCTGCGATCGAGCATTATCGGACTGTAATTGCGCGTGACGCCGAGGTTCCCGACGCTCGTTTGGAACTCGCCGAGGTGCTGATAGCCGACGGTAAAGTAGAAGCCGCCGAACCGGTGCTGGACGCGCTGCTCGAGCGCGAACCGGACAACCTCAAAGGACGCCTTGCGCGGTTGTGGATCCGGCTCGACCACGGCGAGCTGGAGCAACTGGAAATGGACATCTACGACCTCCGGCAGGAGTCGCCGAATAATGCGCTCGTGCAAATCCGCATCGCGCGCGTTTACAAGGCGATGGGAGACCGGGATAACGCACGCCTGATGTTACGGAGAACGGGCAAAAATGCCGGCTTCGACACCGACCAGCTGTATAAACTTGCACTGGAGCAACTCGCTCTCGGCGACGCGGCCGGCGCCCACTGGTCGGTACTCAAAGCACTCGAAGGTAACGCACGCCACCTCGGGGCACTGGCCTGCCGGGTGGTCGTGTTGATAGCGCTGGACAGATTGGAAGAAGCAAAACAGGCGCTCGCGGAACTAAAGGCCGTTTATCCGCAGAGAAGCGAAACCCGTCTCGCTGAAGGCGACCTGATGACGGCTACGCACGACTTAAACGGGGCGGTGAGAGCTTTCGCGGCTGCGTATCGTTTGCTGCCGACCCGCGCGACCGTACGGCGTCTGTTCGAAGCACAAATCGAAAACGATGATGTGAAAGGAGCGTTAAAAACGATCCGGGTGTGGATCCTGCTGCACCCGGATGATATCGATTCGAGGCACGCATTGGCGGAAAAACTGATATCGGTCGGGCGATTCCGGCCCGCGCAACTCGTCTACGAGGGGATCTTGAAACGCGACAGCACGGATCCGCAGTTGTTGAATAACCTGGCATACGTGTCGCAGAAAGTAGGCGACGAACGCGCCGTCGACTACGCCCGGCAGGCGGTCGAGACTGCGCCTGACCATCCCGGGTTCCTCGACACCTACGGGTGGATCCTCGCCGAAAACGGTGAGCCGGAGCGCGGTTTGAAGATGCTGCGCGACGCCTATACGCGGCAATCGACAAACGAAGAGATCCGCTATCACATTGCGCTTGCATTGCTGCGGTTGGACCGTCACGACGCGGCCCGGCGCGAGCTGGACGCAGCGGTCGCGAGCCAACGGGAATTCCCGAGTAGGGCGGAAGCGAGGGCGCTTCTCGAACAACTCGGCGACGCTACCAACTGAGGCCGGCGAGTACCCGGGCGCGGTTGGTTCGACGGAAGCACGCCGAGCGGGTCTGGGGTCTTCGTAACGGTTAGCGATTCTCGATCAGGGCGCGCAGCGCGGCCATGTCGATGAGTGTTTGCGACGTGCTCGAAGCCGCAAGGTGCTCTTCGTGGACGTAGCCGTACTCTTCGATCAAGGCATAGGATTCCACGGCGTGCGCGCCATTTGGATCCGCTCTGATGGAAGCCGCGAGTAGCAATTCCATTTCGGGTACGGCCGATTTTGGCTCTAAGGTGCGCAACGCGATGACGCCGAGCATATAGTAGGCATCACCTAGGGAACTTCTGAATAAGTCATCGATCTGGTCGGTAGGCAAACGGATACA
>CAZFZX010000008.1:48332-53084 GCA_964523765.1 uncultured Enterobacteriaceae bacterium | reverse complement strand
CAAACAATGTCACGTCTGTGACATTACATCTAACCCAATCCAACAGAAGCACCTGACGTGCTCATCGTGCTGGCAATTACGCCGGCTCGTCTCTGCTTTGGATTTATTCCGTGAGGTATCGTCATGAAAAAAACATTTATCCGCAAAACTTACAGCGAACAGGGTATTCGAGAAGAAGTCGGCACAAGCAAGACGCCCTTGGCGCAGCTTGACGCTTCTCCCAAGGAGGCGACCCCCGAACCCTCAAAGCCACCCTCGGCGGAGAGCACGAATCTGCATCCAGACTCGAATGTACTGCAGAGCGAGGACGAGAAGTGGGATACCCCGGCAAAGTATGTTGAAGCCGCACGTACCGCATTGCGTATCCACGTCTTCGACTCCGCGTCGTCCGCTATAGCGAACAAGACAGTGCGCGCCTCGCAGTATTTTACCCGGGAACAAGACGGTCTGGTCCTTGAATCGCGAGGGCGCATATTTTTGAACCCATCCAACGGACAGTCTGTAGATAGGCTCGTCAGAAAACTTCTTGAGGAATATGCAAGTGGTCGCGTTACCAGGGCGATTGTCATGTTGAGTGCGTCGGCGTGCTCCACCAAACCCTTCGCCCCGCTTTGGAACTACCCTCTATGCTTCACGAACCGTCGGATTCAATTCCTTGCTGGAGACGGCCAGCCCATTACCAGCAATACAACGGGCAGTGTGTTTGTCTATTTCGGGCCCGACTCGATGTTTTTCGGCGAAGCCTTCAAGGAGATCGGACAGCTCGTGCGCCGCCGGCCGCAGGGGGGCGACAGCATGACTACGACATCGCCTTTTAGGCATATGCGCCCATTCCTTGCCGCCGCGACTGTTTCGCTTTTCCAAGACGCAAACGGAGCTACTCCGTTCCTCGATGAATGGACGTCCAACGATTTCGCGGGTCGCGCGGCACGCCCACAGATATACTCAAGCAAACAGGACATGCCGCTAATCAAACTCGCGGCATTCGGCCAGGTGAAATCCAAGAATGGCAGCCTCATAACGGACAACAACCTACTATACGTGAGCGGCATTGAGGCCGACTATGATGCCGAGCAGATGCCTATGCGCGAAGCCGCCGCTCGTATTGAGAATGCGGGCATAGAGGCGGTGCTATACACCTCCGCCAGCCACACGGAAGACAAACCGCGCTGGCGAGTCTTGTGCGTTTTGTCGAAGGAATATGAGGCCGCAGAGCGTTACACATTCGTAGCTCGTCTTAACGGGGTTCTCGGCGGCATCCTGGCCGACGAATCGTTCATCGCGTCGCAGGGCTATTACTTCGGCCAGGTGGAGGGGGCAGTCTATGATTCTGTACAAACCGACGGCACGTATATCGATTTGCTTGCCGGACTCGACGAGCGAGCCATAGGCAAATCAAAGGGCGACGCCGGGGCGACGCCATGAATGCCGCCCGCATCGCGAGCCTTACCGGCGAAGAAGTTCGAATTTTGGTGAGCCGCATTGAGGGCGCCCGCAAGAACATGCGGGACGCTGCGCTCGACGCCGTTTTACCCAGAAACGAATCGGTGGCCTAAATGCGAACGCCCCATAAACAGGGGCGTCGCGGGAACAAACAATGTGGCGTCAACAACCACATTGTACGCTCCCCCGCTCGCGCCCTCAAACGATGATGCCTGCCTCTCCCGGGGATCCGGCGCCGGCATTGCTGGAAGCCGCACCCGCATACGCGGCGCTCGGCATCGCCTTTGAGTCATCTCCGGAGGCGCAACAATGAGCGCCCCAAACTATCCTCAAGCAGAAGCCTTTCTGCATGCTCTCGACCCTGAAGCCGACGCTTTCACGTTTCAGACGTTTGACGACAACAACGACCGCCGGAACCCAGCGCTCGCCAAGATATTTAACGGTTCATTTGAGCGGCATCGCGAAGCCCTGGCTACGCTAAATGAACGCGGCGCCGGAATCTATGTAACGGTCAACGAAACGGACGGCGAGGGCCGCAAAAAAAGCAACATCGTCCGTGTGCGGGCTATCTGGCAAGAAGATGACGGCGACGGCAAAGGACAACTTCCTCTTGAGCCGCACATAGTCGTCAACACGTCGCCAGGAAAATATCATCGTTATTGGTTGGTTGACGGCCTTGCCTTCGAGCAGTTCGGTGGCGTTATGGAGCGCATGATTGTTGACTATGGAAGCGACCCGAACGCGAAAGACGTGTCGCGCGTTCTGCGTTTGCCAGGATTTAGTCACCGAAAGGTCAACAAAGGAAAAGGGCTTGTCGGCGAGCCGTATCCGGTAACGGTCGTCGAGCAGAACAAGCTTCCTCCCTATTGCCCCGCTCAACTACTCGAAGCGTTCCCTCCCGTAGAGCGAGGCAGTTACTCGGAAGGCGACGGCAACCCGCGCCGTGCGGTCATGGAGGTCGACTCGGAAACCGTAGAGGAATTGCGCAGCGCACTGAAATACCTAGACGCGGATGGCCGCGCCCGTTGGATTGAGATTGGGCTCTCGCTGACTTGCCTGGGCGATGTCGGGCGCGATTTGTGGTGGGAGTGGTCAGAGAGCAGCGCCAAACACGAGCCCACGGCGGACCGCAAGAAGTGGTGCGAGCTTATGCGGAACTCCGAACACCGCTCCACATACAAGAAAATTTTTGCTCTCGCGCAAGAGGGAGGGTGGGCGAATCCAATGAAGGGCAAATCAGATAACGCCGCATCAGAAGATTATCTCGCCAGCCGATTCAGCGAACGTCATGCAGGCAGCCTTCGATATGTGGCGAAATGGAACCGATGGTACCGATGGGACGGCAGCCGCTGGATCGAAGATTCCACGCTCGCGGTATTCGATTTGGTTCGCGGAAGTTGTCGGGCCGAAGCTGAACGGCTTGATAAACCCGACAAGAAAATGCTCGGGCGCGCGACCACTGTCGCGTCTGTAGAGCGCTTGGCCAAAGCCGACAGGCGTCACGCCGCCACTATTGGCCAGTGGGATGCGGACGAGTGGGCGCTAAATACGCCGGATGGCATCGTTGATTTGAGAACAGGGGAAATGACGCCTCATTCGCCCGATGCGTATATGACCAAAATGACATCGGTGGCGCCTCGTGGAGAGTGCGCACTGTGGCTGGAGTTCCTGCAACGTGTAACCGATGGCGACAATGAGCTAATTGCCTATTTGCAGCGCTGGCTTGGGTATTGTTTGACCGGCTCCGTCCGCGAGCACGTTTTCTTGTTTTTGTTCGGCTCCGGGCGAAACGGCAAAGGCGTCTTCATCAATACCGTGGGCGGGATATTCGGCGAGTACCATCAAACTTCCCCCGTTGAAACGTTCCAGGCGTCAAACAACGACAGGCACCCGACTGAGCTCGCGCTGTTGATGAGCGCGCGGTTGGTGAGCGCCCAAGAAACGGAAAACGGGCGGCGGTGGGCGGAATCCAGGATTAAGGCGTTGACGGGCGGAGACCCAATCGTCGCTCGATTTATGCGCGCTGATTTTTTTACGTTTGAGCCTGCATTCAAATTAATGGTTGCTGGAAATCACCGCCCGCATCTGACTAACGTCGACCCGGCCATGAAGGCTCGATTGCACGTTGTTCCTTTCGATGTATTTATTCGATCAGAGCAGCGAGACCCCGAGCTTCAAAACAAGCTTTGCCTGGAGCAGGCCGGTATTTTGGCGTGGTTAATAGAGGGGTGTCTCGCATGGCAAAGCGAAGGATTGAATCCTCCTGCACGGGTTGTCGATGCCACCGGAAATTACTTTGAAGACGAAGACAGCGTGAGCGCATGGTTTGATGAATGCTGCGAAAGAGATGCCACTCATTTCGCCGACAACCCTGTGCTGTGGAGAAGTTGGAATTTTTGGTGCGGGAATAACGGCGAAAACCCGGGAACGCGGAAAGCTTTGGCGCAGAAGCTGATTGCGCTGGGGTTTTCCGGCGACAAGGAAAGGGGCGTCAGGGGATTTCGTGGATTCCGCATGAAAGACTGCGTCTCCGCTCCCAAAGCCTGCGCTTGAAAATACATGAAATTACCCTCGCACTTTGGACACTTTGGACACTTGTTCCTATTTGGGGCGTATACGTGCGCGCGCGCATATACGTCCTAATTAGACAAAGCGTCCAAAGTGTCCACCATCGATACGGAGCAGCAAATGAAAGAGCGTCAAAACAAAGATTGGTTGCTGGTGGCGTCTGCGCCGGAATGGAGTTTGTTCCTCCGTGCTGGGCGCTTCGACCGTGAATCCGACTGGTTGAACTTCAAGCTCGTGTTCGAGGCGAGCGAGAAGCTCCGCAAGCGAAGGTATTGGGTTGGCTGGAATTACAAGAAACGTCGATTCTCTCGCAACTATGAAATCGTGATTCTGGCCGAGCGGCACCCCGAGGTGCTGGTGAAAGTCCAGCGCGCTGTGAAGGCGGTCGGGGAGAGGCGAAGTCGGCGCCAAGAAAAAGAACGGCCGAAGAGTATTGCAAGACACAGCCACAAGTCTGGGCGAAACCCGCTGGGAATAGCGGCGCAGCCCAGAGCGCCTATCGGTGCAAAAGTGGTGCGCCTACGACGCGACCTAGGCAGAGATGGCTAGAACCAAGAAAGACGAGACAGGAAGCCCTAGGGACGCCCCAGGAGCGCGCGTGGGGCCTGGCCGTGGATGTCCGCCGGTCAATGCGCAGCGGCCGCTGGCGGGCAGCACGGAACCGTCAAACACTACCGAGAAAACGGCCACAACCATTGACGGGAAAACCTTGGCGGTGTTGCCCTCCCCCCGCCAAATCAA
>CAZFZX010000008.1:0-48322 GCA_964523765.1 uncultured Enterobacteriaceae bacterium | reverse complement strand
GATGGCACGAAACTGGTCTACGTGCTGTCGCAGATAGGAAAAATCATTCAACTAGACGAGGTCGCCGCAAGACTGGAGGCGGTTGAGAGAACGCTAAAACTAAGGAGGCTACGATGAGCAAGCTAGAACACCTGTACGGAGAGCTGGACCGCAAGGAGAGACTGTTGCTGCTCCTGGAGGCGTTCACGCGCCGAGACGCAGCGGAGGTCGACACGCTGGCGGCTACTTTGCCAAAGCGTATCTACAGGGCGGGAGACCCGGCATTCGTTTCGATGCTCTCCCGGCTGTACATACTGGCGTTGGCCCGGAACGCGGAAGTAAAAGAACGCTTGCTGCGGGTTGCTACCGGGTCATTGCTCTACACGATACTTCCGCTCGATGACGGCCCCAAGGCAACCCTGCTCGACAGCATTACAGAGCAGGCTGCCGGGCTCGGCGTTGAAACTCGAGCGTGGCATCAATTGTTCGAGGCCATCGGTTTAGATGAAGCGCTGGTGCTTAGTGCATTTGAACTCGCCGACAATGAAACGCTGAATGATTTGATCATGGCGCCGCTTCCGGGCTTCGAAGTCGCGCCCGCAAGAGTCGATGCGCGAGCTCTCGAGCTTCGAGCGTTATGGCCCGATGAAATCGTTTAAGGCATTCCGGGGCGAGTTGGACATGAACGTTTTCGCTACTGTTTTTGAAATCGCGCCGGTATTGGGGCATAAGGCAATATAGGTAAGTACGCCCGATGCTCTTATCACAGCAGGAACTGATTGAGTTAACCGGTAGAAAGAGACCGTCAAAAGTCGCGGAGCAGCTATCGATCATGGGGATCAGGTTTATTCGCGGTGCCGATAGTTGGCCGCGCGTCCATTTGGCCGAAATAGATCGAGTTCTCGTCGGCGCCGTTCCGCGGGGGAACGACGCCCAGCCCGATATGGATGGCCTTAGGTGTTGGCAGGATAGTTCGCATGGGTCGCAAAAGAACAACCAATAAGCATCTTCCGCGACGTGTCGTTCTGAAGCACGGGCGTTATTGGTTTCTTCAACCGATCGTGAAAGACGGGAAGCGCACCAGCAAATGGATTGATCTCGGCGCCGACGAATCAGCGATGTACCGGAAATGGGCAGATTTGGCAGTCCCCGTGCGGCGAGCCTCGACCCTAAACGAGGTGTTTGATCAGTACCTATTAGAAGTGACTCCCTCGAAGGGTACGCATAGCCAGCGCGACGATAAGCAGGGTACGAAACCGCTACGCGCTTTTTTCGGCAAGATGACACCCGGTTCAATCCAACCATTTCATGTGTACGAATATCTGTCGGAACGTGGAAAGAAAGCCAGGGTAAGAGCCAACCGAGAAAAGGCGCTCCTGTCTTCAGTGTTCAAATTCATGATCCGGAAAGGGCTGGTGAACGATAACCCCTGTCTGGGCGTTCAATCGTTGCCCGAAGCGCCGAGAGAGAGGCTTCCAGAGCAATGGGAAATACAGGCGCTTTTGTCGGTCTCCCCCGAGCTGATACGAGCCTATGTGCCCTTCAAAATCCTGACCGGGTTCAGGCAGGGACAGATATTGACGCTTCGGAAGAACCAGCTAAAAGAGGACGGCATCCACTACGTGCAGACCAAGCGCGGTAAGCGGCGAATTATGACCTGGTCTCCCGAATTGAGGAACGCGGTAGACAGGATTCTTAAGCTGAAGCGCCCCGTGATCGGGATGCACCTGCTCTGTACGCGGAAGGGGCAGCCCTATACGAGCGATGGGTTTCGCTCAATTTGGCACCGGGCGATGAAAAAGGCACTTGCGGAGACGAAATTGCAGGAGCGGTTCACGGAGCACGATTTGAGGGCGGTGACGGGGACGGCGGCGGACGAGTCCGGGATGGACGCGAAAGAACTACTGGGGCACTCAAATCAGAAGACTACTGAGGTCTATTTGCGCAGCAAGAGCCCGACAAGAATCCGCCCTCTGAAGTAGGGTTTTTCGAGAAAATATTAGACAACCGGGAAAATATTAGACAAATCCGGAAGTCAGATCGGCTGAAAGCCTTTAAAAATGGTGGCCGGGGACAGAATTGAACTGTCGACACAAGGATTTTCAGTCCTCTGCTCTACCGACTGAGCTACCCGGCCATCGCTGCACAGAGCCCGAGACAACAAACCCATGAGCCCCAAAGA
Organism: uncultured Enterobacteriaceae bacterium; assembly: GCA_964523765.1. Taxonomy (GTDB): domain Bacteria; phylum Pseudomonadota; class Gammaproteobacteria; genus UBA11873. The sequence continues at coordinate 46,161 of CAZFZX010000008.1, read as the reverse complement.
GAAAAACGACGGCGTCGCGTCGCGAGGGCGCTATTTAATAGGCTCTGTCACGGGGAGTCAACCCGGGTCCGGAGACTAAGCCCGGCGGCTTGGACGTTCGCCGGTTGACGTATTCTGTTTCGGGGACCTATATTTGCCGTTTAGCTTAATTCGGGAGAAATGATATGGCGACGTCATGGTCGGTATCTGGGGAATATATGGAAGCATGCAGCTGCGATTTCCTGTGCCCCTGCATCCCGAAGAATTCGACGACCCCGGCGACCTACGATTACTGCAAAGTGGCGCTCGCCTTTGAAATCCGCGACGGTTCCTACGGCGCTACCGCGATGAGCGGCGTGCGTTTCCTCATGGTCGCCCAGTCGAAGGCCATTATGTCCGAAGGAGAGTGGATCGCCGGTTTGATCATCGACAACTCCGCGACGGACGAACAGGTCGCGGCGGTTGCGGCGATCGCCGGCGCCGAAGGCAACGGTCCGCTCGGTATGTTTGCGCCTTTGATAGGCGATTTTCGTGGTGTCGAACGCGCCGACGTCCGATTCTCGAAAGACGGCGGAACCTGCAGTGTCGCGGTCGACGGCATGATCGACCAATCCGTGGTCGGCGTGGAGAGCCTGTCCAAGCCCGGCGAGTTTGTGTGCATCGACAACTCTTTTCATCCGGTAAACCAGCGGCTCAATTTTGCCACGGCGGTGAAAAACGTGATCAGCTGCTTCGGTATCCAGTGGGAAGACAACGAGCAGCGAACCAACGGTCATTTTGCGCCCTTTGACTGGCAGGGCGAGGCCGCCTGATCGAAGCTCGCGTGCTTAGCGGGCTCGGCGTTCGGCTGAAGACGCAGCAAGTCCTTACCGTTTTCGCGTTGGCGGCGATCGCTGCGGCCAGCTGGTATTTTCTTATCCGGACCGAAGCCGCGATGCGGGTGATGCGCGGCGATGGTTTTTTCATGGATCTCATGTGGATGATGATGAAGCCGGGTGAAGCCGCGGCTTATCTCGGCGCCACTGTATCCATGTGGATGGTTATGATGATCGCGATGATGGTGCCGGCGGTGATGCCGATGCTGGCCGTGTTCCGTAAGCTCGATCGCGGCGCGCGCACCGAACTCGATACATTCCTTTTCGCGAACGGCTATCTGTTGGCCTGGTGCGTTTTCTCGGTCGGCGCAGCTATTTTGCAATGGACGCTGCACGGCGCCGGCTGGCTGCGCGGCGATCTCTTGTCGGTACGCCCGCTCGTTGCCGCCGCCGTATTGGTGGCGGCGGGTTTTTACCAGCTAACACCGATGAAAGAGGCGTGCCTGCAAAAATGCCGTAGTCCCCTCGGCTTTTTCCTCGCTAACTGGCGCGACGGCCGGTGGGGCGCCTTGCGGATGGGCTTCGGGCATGGGCTTTTTTGCATCGGGTGCTGTTGGATGCTGATGCTGATCATGTTCGTCGGCGGCGCTATGAGCGTGATCACGATGGCGTTGTTGAGCGCTTTTATCCTCGCCGAGCGGGTGTTGCCCGCCGGGCCGTGGGTGGCGCGGCTGCCCGGCGTCGGTCTGATCGGCTGGGGAAGCTATCTGGCCTACGTCGGGTAGCGGTGGCCGCCGGGTGATCTCGTTCGGTTGAAGGCTTTTCGTTTACCCGGCCGCCGACGCGTCCGAGCATCGTTATTCCGGGGCGACGAATTCACCCGGGACGTTCGATCCGTCGCCAAAGAAATGCTTTGCCATCTCCTCTTCCAGGAACTGGCGGTCCTTGGGTTCGATGGGTGTCAGTCGATATTCGTTGATCAGCATCGTCTGATGTTGCACCCACTGCTGCCACGCCTCTTTCGAAACGTTCTCAAATATTCGCTGCCCCAAATCCCCAGGGTAGGGCGGCACTTGGAGACCCTCGGCTTCGCGGCCGAGTTTGATGCAGTTGACAGTACGACTCACGTTGTGCCCTCTTGCAGAATTTGGGTGGATAGACCAGTCCGGAGCAGTTTTTCAACGGGCTTCGCGAGCCCGACGCGTTTCGGTTCGTTGATGTTATACCAAAGCCATCGATCCGAATCCATTAGCGTACGAGCGGTGTCGTGAACGACGATTTCCAACGGCGTTATCGCGAGGCGAAAATGGGTGAAGGTATGTGTCAGGCGTGGTTTTTCGACGACCACGCCGATCCGGTCGAGACCGTGCGCTCGGCACCACGATTCGACTTCTTCGGTGGCCCCGATCTCTGGAAAGCTCCACAGTCCGCCCCAGACGCCGGCCGGCGGACGACGATACAGGAGTGTCCCGCCGTTTTTTGCTCTGACGATGAGAAACCGCGTGCTTTTCTGCGGCAGCTGCTTGCGTTTCTTCTGCCCGGGGAATTCGGTCTGGGTTCCGGCGGCGCGCGCGCGACAATTCGCGCTTAGCGGGCAGCTGTCGCATCGCGGGTTGCTGCGAACGCAGACTGTTGCGCCGAGATCCATCATCGCTTGGGTATATTCGGCGACCCGAGTGTGCGGCGTATGAGTTTCGGCGCGAGACCACAATTCCCGCTGTACCCGGCTTTCTCCGGGCCAACCGCCGACTTCGTGGTAACGTGCGAGGACCCGCTTGACGTTACCGTCCAGAATCGGATGCCTGTCGCCGTGGGCCAATGCTAGGATGGCGCCGGCCGTGGATCGGCCGATCCCGGGAAGGTCGGTCAGGGCGTTCAGCTCGCGCGGCAATACGCCCCCGTGTTGTTCGACCACGATGGCTGCCGCGCCGTGCAGGTTGCGCGCGCGGGCGTAATATCCGAGGCCAGACCACAAGTGCAGAACTTCGTCCCGCTCGGCGGCCGCCAGCGCTGTAATCGATCCGAAACGTGCGACGAAACGTCTGAAGTACGGGATCACCGCCGCGACTCGCGTCTGTTGCAGCATGATTTCCGATACCCAGACGCGATACGGCGTCGGGTTCGTCTGCCATGGCAAATCGCGCCGCCCACTCTGGTCGAACCAGTCGAGCAACGATTCACTCACGCATTGCACGGTTCGCCTCTCGTTCGATGTTGATAGCGGTTTCTCGCACTTCTTTCCGAAAGGAACGTTTGAAAACGAGGGGCCCGATCACCGGCGGGATCCAGAACTCGGGCTCGTGCTCCGCTTCGACCGATATCCGTGTCGTCGTGGCCGAGATGGATTCGATCCGCCAGTTTGAGTAGCCGCGCCGAAAGTTGCTTTCCTCGGGCACGACGGTCGTTGTGATCGCGCCATCTTCGAACTCTTCTACATCTTCGACAAAGTACAGATCGAAGCAAAACACGAGCACGCAGTAGTTCAGCCATAAGCGGCGTCTGAGACGGCGCTCGTCGTAGCGTTCAAGGACTTCGCTCCTGATAACGTAGTTGTTGATGCGTTCGAGGTGGTCGTAATCGGTAACGACATCGCGTACCGCCTCGATGGGCGCATCCACCTCCACCGAGAATTGATATTGGTAGGCATTGTGCGCGAACGTTATGCTCGCTTCCTTGACGGTGCCGGCTGCCGCGTCGGCCGTGAGTGCCGTAGCGAGCAAAGCGAGCGCGAATTTCCGATGCGTTCGGCCTGCCGCCGCCGCTACGGCGAAGCGCACGAAGGCTCCCCGCCCTCGAAAAGCCCGGCAGATTTGCTCTCGAAAAGTCAAATCTCCAAGCAATCCAGGAGGCTATACGCGTACTGTATTGCCGGTTGATCGAGCCGGGTTAGCTCCGGCATTAAAACTTGAAGAGTTCCTTCAATGCCTTGCCGGCGTCACCGCCGATCGCCTTTTCCAGTTTCTTTCCAATTTCTTTCTGTACCGTGGCTTTCGCGATTTCCTCAACGATGTCGCCGACGTCGGGCTTGCAGGCATCGGCGCCGATCTTCCCGCGGCAGCGGATCGGTACCTCGTAGCCGCCGAGGTTGTAATTGCTTTCGCCACGCTGTGTGCTCGACGCATCCACCGATACTTTGGCGTCGTATTTCATCGTGTTGTTGTGCAAATTGGCGACGATGCCTTTGCCGGTTATTTTGAAGCCTGAGCCGTCAAGAAGCAGATCACTGTTGGCACCGACGCCGTTTTTGAAATTGATCGTACCGGCGAGCGTCTGAAATCGGGTTTCTCCTCCTTTTCTTATGCTGCCGGGGCGCTTACTTTCAATCATGACTTCGAGTTGCTGCAACATCGCGGCGACATCCATACCTCGATATACGCCATTTTGAACGAGAAATTTCAGGGGTCCCGTCAGGCCCTTTTTTATTACAGTGCTGTTGTTGCCCGTAGACTTCAGGTTGGCAGTGAGGTTGGCGATGCCCGAGAGCGACCGATCGCCGGTCGTGTCGAACAACAGCGGTTCGATCTGAACCCCCGTTAGCTTCGTGTTGAATGTGAGCGCGGGCCTCTTCTTTGTGGCGTCTAAGTGGATGATGCCGTTGTAGCTGCCTTTGTACAGCGAAGCTGCGACCGGGTTGACGCTGATCCGGCCGCCGGCCGCGTTGATGCTGAGTTTTACGTTTTGCATCTTGGCCCCGGAGATCTGCAACTTCCCGACGAGGAGGTCCCCTTTGATCTTTACCTTGCGCAAGGTTGCGATCGGTAGTTGGGCCGCGCCCGCGGCGGCGGCCTCCGGCGTGACCGGTCGTCCCTTACCTTTCGGCTTCGGCGGTAAGTAATGATCCGCGTTGAGTTGATCGACGCCGAGGCCAAAGCGCACATCGGGTCCCTCGAAATTCGCGATCGCGAGGTCGCCTTTCAAAGTCGATCGGTCGAGTCGCATCGTCAATTTGTTTAGCGCGATACTCTTCTTTGTTCCCTTAAACTCGGTACTTAATCCGAATTTTGTCAGCGCTTTCGGATCCGCCATTCGCGGCAACTTCTGATTGAGATTGATCAACACGTTCTTGAGATTAAAGTTCGGCACATTCAACTTTCCGTTGAACACGGGTTCGGTCTTAATCTTCGAGGCATTCAGATGTCCGGTGATGTTCATACCGAGTCCCTTCAACGACAGCTCTTTCACCGCGAGCGTCTCCTGGTCGAGATTGGCGCGCGCGGCGCCCGCCTTCAGGGTTAGATTAACCAGCTTTTTCCGGCCTGTGCCTTTAACCGCGGCGACTACGCTCAGCGGGCTGAAAGTCACATCCGTCATCGTGCCTTTGATACCGGCATCGACATTGAGCGTCTTGACCGATTTGGCCAGATCTTTTTGCCCGAGCGCTGTCAGCAGTGGCGAGATGTTGTCGCCTTTCACTGCTAGGCGTCCGTCGATGGTGCCGTTGTCGCTGTCCATGTTCTGACCTTTCAATTTTCCATCGATGACCAGGCCAAGGCCTTTGGCCGACAGTTGCGGCAGATCGACGCTGCCGGCGCCGGTCGTAAAACTGGTTGTTAAGGTAAAGGATTTGTTGGGCGCACCGGAGAGCGACTTCGACATTTCGTGGAGCCCGCTTTCGGGCCCTTGGAAGGTCGCAGCTATCGCGAGTAACGACGGGAGATCGGGGCCCGTTGCGTTGACGCTGCCCTTGAGAGCCGTTTTGTCGCCGCCCGATTCCGTCGACGCGACGTTGCCCGATATTGTGTTACCTAGCAATTTTGCCTCGAGCTTCGGCAGGTTTATCTGTCCGCTTTTCGTGTCGGCATCGAAAGTCGTCTGCAGATCGAAGCTTTTGTCTTTCGCCTTACCCAGGACCTTAATGAGGTTCGCGAGCGTCTCGGGCTGCATGCCCTGGAGTTGGCCGAAAACCGCGAGCAGTGACGGCAGGTCGGGCCCCTTGGCCGCCAAGCTGCCTTTGGCCGCCGGTTTGTCCGTGTTCGCGCGCTCGGCTTCGAGGTTGGCGTTCAGGGTCGCGCCCAGCATTGCACCTTCGAGTTTCGGCACGCTGACATTGCCGCTGCGCATATTGGCGTCAAATTCGGTCGTGAAATCGAAGCTGCGTTGCTTGAGTCTTCCGATCTGTTTGGCGACGGGCAGCTCGAACGCCCGGAATATCAAGGCGAGGTCGGTGCCTTTGAGTTCCAGGGCGCCGCGGGCCCCCGGTGCCTCGGATTCGATATCGGTCGCCGCGATGTCGCCCTTGAGTTCGGTTCCGAGTCCGCTCAGCGTCAGCCCAGTGATGCTTGCAAGGCCCTCTTCGAGATCGATGTCGACGATCGCGTCGGCTTTGATCGCTGCCTTTCCGCCCGGTAGGCTCTTGCCGCGCATGACGATGTCCAGACCGAGTGGCTCTACATGAACTTTCTCGTCTCCGAGGTCATAAGAGACAGTGCCTCTCAGCGCCACATCGCTGTCGAGCGCCGGCTGATCGGCGACGGCTTGCAAGGACATCTCGAAGGCGATGGGATCGCCGAAAGTCAGGGCGCCGGTGCTCACATTAAATTTGCTGATGGCCACGTTCTGTTCGGCGGTCGCGTCGCGCCATGAGATCGCGGCGTTCTGGATGTCGACGCCGCCGAGCGCGATAGTAGCGATCTCGCCGGAGGTCCGTTGTTCTTCCTCGCCGCCGGCCAGGTCTGCCCAGTTCGTTACACCCTCGGCGTCTTTTGCGAGATTCACGCGGGCGCCGTAGAGTTTCACGGTATCCATTTCGATCTGCTTTTTGAGCAAAGGCAGGGTCGCCACGGCGATCTGGATTTCATCGGCGGCGAAAAACGGCTCGTCGCCGAACCCGGGTGCGTTACTCAAGGTCAGCGGTCCGGCTTTGATCTTTATCTTGGGCCAGAACGCCCATTCGAGTTCGCCGTCCAGAGTCAGTGCCCGCCCAGTTTTCTCGAACACCCGGACCGCGATTTCTTCCTTGAAATCGTTGGGATCGGCGAACGCGATGAAAGCGGCGACACCGCCGACGCCGACGATCACGACCAATACCGTCAGGAAAACGAAAAACTTCAAGACTTTCATGGCGACTCCTTGGATAAGCTTACGCGCGGTATTGCGTCCATCTTTCGCGCACTCAAGCGCCGGCGCCGAGCCGCTCACGGGCGCGTCTACAGGCGGCTAGGACTTGGGCCGGCGCCGTTCCGCCTATGTGGTTCCGCGCGTTCAGTGAGTTGTCGACGTCAAGCACCTCGTAGATCTGTTCGGTCACATCGGGATGCAATTCGCGCAGTTCGGCCAGCGATATATCTTTGAGGTCGCAGTTCTTCTTCACGGCGAGCCCGACGGCCGCCCCGACCACGGCATGCGCGTCACGAAACGGTAACCCCTCGCGGACCAGATAATCGGCCAGATCCGTAGCCGTCGCAAAACCCCGCTCCGCCGCGGCGCGCATGTTCTCGGCGTTGATGCCGAGGCTCGGCACCAGATCGGCGAAAGCTTTGATGCAGTCAATCAGGGTGTCGACCGTATCGAATAAAGGCTCTTTATCTTCCTGGTTGTCTTTATTGTAAGCGAGCGGTTGGGATTTCATCAGGGTAATAAGCCCCATGAGATGACCGACGATGCGCCCCGACTTCCCGCGCACCAGCTCCGGCACGTCGGGGTTTTTCTTCTGCGGCATCATTGAAGAACCCGTGCAGAAAGCATCACTCAATTCGACAAAGGAAAACGGTTGCGAGTTCCACAGCACCAGTTCTTCGGCCATACGCGAGAAGTGCATCATTAGTATCGATGCGCACGCACTGAATTCTATAGCGAAATCCCGATCGCTCACCGCATCCAGCGAGTTTTCTGCGACGTGCTCGAAGCCGAGCAATTTCGCGCTGATCTCACGATCGATAGGGAAGGTGGTGCCTGCGAGCGCCCCCGCGCCCAAAGGCAGGACATTGACCCGTTTGCGACAATCACGGAGGCGGTCACGATCGCGTGCCAGCATTTCGAACCATGCCAGCATGTGGTGCCCGAACGATACCGGCTGTGCTGTTTGCAGGTGTGTGAATCCCGGCATCACCGTCGCGGCCTCACGCTCGGCCAGGTCCACGAGAACCAGCATCAAGCCGGTCAGACCGCCCAGGATCGTATCTATTTGGTCCCGCAGAAATATGCGGATATCGGTGGCCACCTGGTCGTTCCGCGAGCGCGCGGTATGCAGCATCTTGCCGGTATCACCGATCCGCTCAACCAGCGCTCGTTCGATATTCATATGTACGTCTTCGAGCGCCACCGACCATACGAAGCGGCCGCCTTCAATTTCCGATTGGATCATCTGTAATCCATTGATGATTTTCTCGCAGGCGTCCGAGTCTAGAATACCGACCTCGGTTAGCATCCGGGCGTGCGCAATGGAACCCTTGATATCCTGGGCGTAGAGTCGCTTGTCGAAGTCCACAGACGCCGTAAAGCGTTCCACGAACGCGTCGGTCGGGGCGCTGAAACGCCCGGACCAGGGTTTTTCCGAATCCGATTGGTCGCTCATCAATAATCCCGCCGCTAACGCGCTACAGTATATCCCAAGCTCATCGGGCCCGAACCCGCCCTTTCGGTCGACGGTGGCAGCGGTTGCCGGCGGCGTTCCTCGGTAGACCCGCAAAGCGGCGGGGCGGCGTCGACCGGGCGGCGTTTGACTGCCGTTCGACACCACGGGACACTGTCGATCCGAGGGATTCATGACCAACGCCGACGATACCCAACGCACAACTTTCCTACCCGATCTATGCGGTGTGCGGGCGCTTTTCGGGGTCGTGATCATCGGTGAGCTGCTGGCGGTCGTCCTGACGCTGGTTGGGAGCGGCATCGCCGCAAATATGCTCGACAGGCTGTCGCTGATTTCGCTCTTCATCCAGTGGATCGGGCTGTCGGCTGCCGCGGCATTATGCTTGCTGCGGCACTGGATTGGTCGGCTGCCCGAGACCCTCTCGGCGCTCGCGAGTTACCTGGTGATCCTTTTGGTCGTCTACCTTATTAGCGAACTGGCGTGGTGGGTAGTCAATCCGCTGGCCGGCGTCGCGCCGATCATCGAAATCGGGCATTCCGATTTTCTCACGCGAACGCTGGGTATCAGTGCGATCGTCGGCGCTTTGGTGCTGCGCTATTTTTTCGTCCAGCATCATTGGAAGCTGCGGACGGTTTCCGAGGCGCGTGCCCGTCTCGAAGCGCTGCAGGCTCGGATCCGACCGCATTTCCTGTTCAATTGCATGAATACCATTGCGAGCCTGACACGGACTGATCCTAATGCGGCCGAGCAGGCCGTCGAAGACCTCGCCGACCTCTTCCGTGCGAGCATGGGGGAAGGACACAGCCTGGTGACGTTTGAGGCCGAATTCGAACTCGTGCGAGGTTACCTCAATATCGAATCGTTACGCCTGGGGCAGCGATTGAAGACGGAGTGGAATATCGAGGCGCTGCCCAGTTCGGGCCGGATCCCGCTCTTAACGCTGCAGCCACTGGTAGAGAACGCGATCTACCATGGGATTGAACCGCTGCGCGACGGCGGCGTCATCGAAATCTCGGCCGCCTGCGCGGACGGATGCGTTGTAATTTCGATTGTTAATCCAGTGACCAAGGGAACGAGCCCCCATCATCAGGGCAACCGGTTGGCGCAGGAAAATGTCGAGCAGCGCTTGCTCGCGCACTTCGGCTCGCGCGGCGGGCTCGAGATCGATGCGAGAGACGGCAAGTACCGGGTAACCGTAACCGTTCCGATGGAATTCGACGATGCGCATCGCGATCGTTGACGACGAGCCCCTCGCACGCGCGCGGTTACGAGCGCAGGTGCAAGAGATCGGGCTTGGGGAAATCGTCGCCGAAGCCGCGAACGGCCTCGAAGCGATCCGGGCCGTCGAATCCACCCAACCGGATGTCGTTTTGCTGGATATCCGTATGCCGGGGATGGACGGTATCGAAACGGCACGCCACTTGATGAACTTCACGGCCCCGCCCGCGGTGGTATTCACCACCGCTTATGACGAGCACGCGCTCGCCGCGTTCGAGGCCAACGCGATCGATTATTTGCTCAAGCCGATCCGGTCGGGCCGCTTGCAGCAAGCGTTGGAAAAAGCCAGGGTTCTCACGGCGGCGCAAACGGGTGGTGTCGTGGCGGTTTCAGACAGCTCCGCGCGCACCCATGTGAGCGGAGTCGTGCAGGGGAATATGTCGCTTGTCGCGATCGAACAAGTACTCTATTTTCACGCCGATCAGGGGTACGTCGACGTCATTTGGGACGGCGGATCGATACTCATCGAAGAGTCTTTACGCGCTCTCGAAAAGGAATTCGGCGATCGTTTCGTCCGTGTTCACCGCAATGCGCTGGTTGCCGTTGAGTACATTACCGGGTTACAGCGAGACGCTGGCGGCAACTATCTGGTGAGCGTCCACGCGGGCGATACGCAGCTACCGGTCTCGCGCCGTTTGTTGAGCCAGGTGCGTAAACGTTTGCGCTAAATATGCGTTCCAAAAGATGCTTCATTTTCATGCTTATACCCGCGCCCGTCACCCCGGGCTCGATCCGGGGCCGACATGACGGTAGTCACGTTCATCAGTCAATCCCGGATTAGAAAGTGATCGATATTTCGGAACAGTTGTCTGGACAGCCTGGATCTTGCACCGGCATCGCGAGAGCCGGCAGAATTTGCAGCTGCTGTGGGGCCGGTTTGGAGGGAGAGTGACAGCCGTACGGTTCATTTGAGCGACAACCAAACTACGGTGAGCGAGAAATTGCCGGAATCGCGACGCTGGTGCAAGAGGCAGGCGTACCTACGAAGCCGGGTTGAGATCGCCGAACCGCGCCTGCAACATGGTCAAACCGGCGACCGCGGCCGTCTCCGTACGCAGGATGCGCGGGCCGAGCCGCAAATTCAGAAAGCCGGCGTCTCGGAGGCGTCCGATTTCATCGTCGTCAAGACCACCTTCCGGTCCCACGACCAACTCTATCGAGGTCGTGTCGGACGCCAAACGCGAACCCTCGTCGGTGGCCCTAGGGTTCATCATCACCCGCGCTTCACAATCGCGGTCTTTGAGGATTTCCTCGAACCCGTGAATTGGCGCCAAGATCGGGATCCGGTTGCGGCCGCATTGTTCGCACGCGTGTCGTATGATGCCAAGCCAGTGTTGCATACGGCGCTCCGCGCGCGCCGGGACCAAATGGACCGTCGTGCGTCGCGTTTGCAGCGGTACGATTCGGTGAACGCCGAGTTCTACCGCCTTCTGGATGGCGTAGTCCATACGCTCCCCGCGCGATACTGCCTGGACTAACGTGATCGCAAGGTCGGATTCGCGTTCAATGGCCGCGAAATCCTCAATGGCGACGTTCGACTCATGCCGCCTCTGCGTTTTTAGCACGCCGCCGTATTCGCCGCCCCGGCCGTTGAACAGGGTTACGGCGGCCCCGTCGCGCAAACGCAACACCTGTACGAGGTGACGCGCTGCCGTCTCCGGCAGCTGAATGTCCTTCCCGACGGCGAGGTCCATATCGACGAAAATTCGTGTCACCAGATCACCTTTGTCGGTTATCGGCCGGCTCGCCATCGAAGCTTGCCGCCTATACAATTAGCGCCCGCCCACTGTTGAACTGGCTGCCAGGAAGCTTACCGGCGTATACGATACAGTAGGGCGGCTGGGGGACTGTAATAGTACTCTCCCACTGTTGGAAACACTTACCCATCCGTGCGGGCTTCTACACGGCTGTGCGAAATGTATTCAAGCCGATGAGAAAAGAAGAACTCGCTCGTTTTTATGTCGGTCAGCTTGTCCGCCACAAGCTGTTCGATTACCGCGGCGTCGTTTTCAACGTCGATGCAGCGTTCAGCGGTGACGATGAATGGTATGAAAAAGTGGCTAGGACACGGCCGCCTAAGAATGAGCCCTGGTATCATGTTCTGCCGAGCGGAGAGCAGTACACGACCTATGTCGCTGAACGTAACCTCACGGCCGAGGAATCGACGAAAAGCATCGAACACCCCTTGCTAACTACATTGTTTGGCGACCTTTCGGCGCGCGGCTACGTCCCGCGCGAGAAGCCCAATTAAGCGCGATGCTGAGAACACTTCGCATTATCTTCGAGCAACAAATCGCGAATTTCGCCGACGAACCCGAGACTCGCCATTCGCTCGAGCTGGCCGGTGCTGCCCTGTTGATGGAAATCAGCCGCGCGGATCACGATGTTTCCACCGTGGAACGCGACGCGATCCGGGCAGCCATAAAAAAGGTATTTCATTTATCCGACGATGAAATCGAGGATATCGTGTCCACAGCCGAGCGCGCGGTGGAAACTGCAGTATCGCTCTTCGACTTCACTGCAGTCGTCAACGATCGCTTCAACCGCGAACAAAAGGTCGAACTCGTCGAGATGCTGTGGGCCGTTGCCTACGCTGATAGGAACCTCGACCATTACGAAGAATACTATGTACGCAAGATCGCCGACTTACTACACGTCTCGCATAGCGATTACATCAAGACCAAGCACAAAGTGATTACAGATTAGATCGGCTGTGGATTGGCCGCCGGAATGGAATAATCCGGGCCGAGCATCGCTTGGATCAGACGACCTTCCAATTCAATTCGCGTCGTTACTTCTTCGCCCAGCGTCGATAAATCTTCCGCGAGGTTCGATTCGATGTGTCCGTCATCTACCGTTTCATAGCGCTCGCTGAATTCAATTGCGACGTCGGTCGTACGGGAGATCCTGGGATAGATTTCCTTAGCCGTCTCGACTACTTGATAGCGTCTTTCCTTGCCATCGGCTATCCGGCGATACAGTCCGAAATGACCGCAGGCGATGTAGTCGACGAGTATTTCCAGAAAATCGTTCAGGACATGGGCGATAGCGTCATCGATGTTGGCTAGATCGAGTTTCGATAACTCCCACAGCAGCACCAACATGCGCTGTCTCTCATGCAGCATGTCGTCGATTAGTCTTGTAGTCCGCTGACGGGGGTTGCCGTCACGCCCGGGTGTCTTAGTCATTTGCTTCGCGAAAGCGCGGGTTCCTTCAAAGGTTTTCGGAACGGGCGATACTCTACCTCGTCAATCGCCTAAAAGCATGTTAACGGGAAAAGTTCAACGTAAACAATCGATACGAGGTGCGGCGATTTTGGATCCCCGCGCCGCTATAATTAGCCAGATGGAGATCCCAGGGCACGAGATTCAACGCTGTATCGGCCAGGGCGGAATGGCGACCGCCTACCTGGCGAGGCAGACTTCGCTCGACCGCCAGGTCGTTCTCAAGGTGCTCGACACCGCTTCCACCGATTCGCCGGTTACCGTTGAGCGATTCTTGAACGAGGCCCGTATGGTCGCGTCTTTGCAGCATCCTCATATCATCACTATCTATGATGTCGGGACAGCAGATACGGATGTTTATATCTCAATGGAGTTCGTCGATGGCGGCGACCTTAAAGAACGTCTGAAAGAGCAAGTTTTCGCTCCCGCTGAAGCGGTAGATATGATTACCAAAATCGCCTCGGGTCTTGCGGCGGCGCACGCGAAGGGGATCGTGCATCGCGACGTGAAGCCGGGAAACATTCTCTTTCGTGGCGACGGGACTCCCTTGATTAGCGACTTCGGGATTGCCAAACGTCTTACTGGAGATGCCGACCTCACGACAACCGGTATGTTTGTAGGCAGCCCCAATTACATGGCGCCCGAACAGTCGGACGTAGGCCAGATCGACGGCCGTGCGGATATCTATTCGCTCGGCGTCATATTTTTCGAGATGCTGACCTGCCGTAAACCGTACCAATCCGATTCGGTCATCGACGTCATTCTCAAGCACAAGAAAGACCCGGTTCCCGAACTGCCAGCCGGCTTGGAGGGGTATCAGGGTTTGCTCAACTTGATGATGGCCAAGGATCGCAACGATCGATTTAGGGATGCGGAGAGTTTGCTGCATTTTATCGACAGGTTAGCCGAACGTGGGATCATTAAGACGGCAGCGGCAATAGCTCAAGAACCCGACTTTGACATCACCAGCGAGGAGCAGACCCCGGCCGAAACAAACGTCACACGCGTTAGCCTGAGGCCGGGGCGGTCAAGGAAGCTACAGCCGTTATTGAGCGCGATCGCGATATTATGCGCGGTCGTTTACGGTGTACTGATTTTGATCGAACGTCGCCTAACGGAAGAAGCGGTTCCGCGCGTCGTACCCGCCGCCGCGACGATTGCGATCATTTCCGAAGATCCCTGGATCGCCTCACAAGCAGGTTCGGAAAGTGTCGGATTGCCGGGTGCGCGCGGCGGTAAAGTCGCCGGCGCACTGCTGTGGCTTGGAACTCATAGTTTGAACGAATATCGTTTGACCGCGCCACCGAAAGACAATGCGTATTACTACTTTTCGCGCTTGCTGCAGATGGAACCCGGGAGTGAAGATGCGCGCCAGGGGTTGCTCGGAATTTCCGAGCGTTACGTGATTCTGGCCGAGCGCGAGGTTGCCGAAGGTAACCACGATCAAGCCCGCAGCTACATCACGATTGGGCTTCAGGTCAATCCGAAAAACGAACGTTTGTTGGTGTTGCGCGACCTCGCAGACCCGGGCGATCGCGGGTTGCTGGCGACGTTTTTCAGCATCTTCAAATAGAAGCGTTCTTAAATTATTCGCGGTAGCGTCGGTGTTCAAAAAGATCCGCCTCAAGGCAAATTCGCATTTCTTGCAGTGAACGCAGTCGTCTTTCGAAATCGCTTATTCGCCTCCCGTCGCACCGCGCAGTAGGGCCTTGGCCTCGTTCAGACGACGCGTGTCCCACGCATCGAGCAAAGCCTTTAACTCGGCGACGGTCTGCTCCACCATCCCCTCGTCTTCTTCTGCTTCGCGGGCCTGCTCAGCCGTGAACTCTTCGGTTACCGCGTTTACGTCGACCCCTTCGCGCGCTGCATTTTCGAGGGCATCACGCAAGGTGTTTCCAGGTGCCTTTCCCACGTCGATGGAATCGGGCGCCACCGTTGGCCCAAACGCGTCGGAGCGCAGGAGTTGGCGCTGTTCTTCGGGTACCGGCACGGCCGTATCATCGACGAGTTGACCATCGTCGAATACGAAGACCCTTGGGCCAGGGGAGGCGCTCCGATACCATGCAGGCGGAGAGCCCGAAAGTTGTATCGTTCCGGTGGCCGAGTTCGACCATTGGTACATACGCGCCTCGACCTGGGCGGTACAAACGGCGAGCGCGGCGGCGGCCAAGGTGACGCGACCTCTCAGATTTGCGGCGGTCACTACGTTCATGAGTTCAAACTGTAATGAGGATCAGCGAAATTGAACTAATTATAGCAGGGCGGAGAGTGGGCACTCACGCTCGCGATCGCGCCTCGCCCGTCGGCGATCCTCGCGATACGGCAGATTTGCGGCCGGGGCGGCGTTTCCGATTCGAGGTCGGGGATAGACCGGGTGCAGCAGTACCGATCCCTCCGTCGCGATAGTTGGTGAGAAATGGCCGCTGACTATCTGGAACTCCTGGGTAAACACGTCGTTTTAGTTACTCCGACGCGGCGATTGGCGGCGTTGATCGCGGACCGTTATCACGCGACGATGTTGCGGCGTGGCCAGAGCACCTGGGAAGCGCCGCCGGTGTTGCCGTTCGGGGCCTGGTTGGTCGAGATCTTTCAACGTCTGGCGATAACATCGTCCGCCGGAGAGGGAACGATCCTGCTCTCAATTGATCAGGAGCGGGCCATCTGGGAGCAAGTGGTACGAGAGCGTGGCGACATCGTCCCAGACCAGGTCGAGCAGCTTGCCGCGCTGGCGATGAACGCGTGGTCTTGCGCGTTACTTTGGGACATCCCGCGTACGGTGGTTCAGCAAGTCGGGGGGCGAAACGAGGTTCGCGCATTCTTGCGATGGGCCGAGCGTTTCGAACAGCGGTGCAGCGACCTCGCTGCGATAGACCAACATCGTTTTGCCGCCGAACTCGCGGCGCCGGAAACTCCCATTCCCGAATTAGTGCCGGCATTCCGGTTCTTCGGCTATTCGCGCTTGCCGACCTTGCTGGCGCGTGTTGGACGCCGGTTCGAAACTACAGAGCACGGCCGCGCCCGATTGCGGTCCGCACAGAGGCCGACGTTGACGTGCCGCGAGTTCGATCATACGGAAATCGAAGTAAACGTGGCGATGGACTGGGCCGCAGAACAGAAACGGCGCCGCCCGGAAGCTTCGATTCTGGTGGCGTTCGCAAATGCACCTCGTATCGACCAGGTCTTCGAACAGCGGCTGAGGCGCAGATTTCGTTCCCGTGCCCGCGCCGAGCGCGACGCCCCCGGCGCACAATTGAGTTGTCCGGTCGCTTATTCGCTTACCGAACTGCCCCTCGTCGAAACCGCTTTGTCGATCCTAGACCGGCGGCGCGTTCGTGCCTGGGACGAGATAAGTCGCTTAATCCTGAGTCCCTATCTAGGCGCGGCAGACGCGGAGCGCGAGCAACGGGCGTTACTCGATTATCGACTGCGTCGCCGCGGCGATGTCGAAGTGACGGTCGGCTCGGTGATAGATGCCGCGCGCGACGGGGCCGTAACCGCTTCCGAGCTCGCCGTGCGCCTTGAAGCGATGCTGAAAACCCACGAAGCGAAACCGGTGAGACAATCCATGCATGCATGGATGGCGCACGCCGAAGATCTACTGAACGCCTTGGGTTGGCCCGGCGAAAGGGCGTTGAGCGACATCGAGAACGCCGCCATGATCGAGTGGCGACGGGTCATGGACGGCGCCGCCCAACTGGACGCGGTGGCGCCCACCAGCACCTGGCCGACGGCGTTCGCACGCTGGCGCGGTATGCTTCGACGCCGGCAGGTTTTACCCCCAATGGAGGTCAATGCGGTACAGGTAGTGGCGCTCGATGAGGCCGCTTTTCTTGATGCAGACGCGCTGTGGGTAGCCGGACTGCACGACGGCGCATGGCCGCCGCCAAACGAAACGAATCCGTTGTTACCGTTTGCATTGCAGCGCGAGTACGGCGTTCCCGGTGCCGATCCCGACCGAGAACTGATCCACGCGGAAGCGGTGCTGGACGACGTGCAGCAGCGCCATGAAGGCGCCATATGGAGTTATGCGCGTCTCGAGGGCGAGACGCCACGCCGGCCGCTGGCGGGCGTGGCCCATATTCCGACTCCGTCCAAGGCGGTGCCTGGGTGGCCGCGGACGGCGTCGGAAGGTCAGTTTGAGCTTATCGACGATACTTACTCGACGGCATTGCGAGGCGAAACGGTGGTCGGAGGCGCAGGGCTTTTCACGGACCAGTCGGCGTGTCCGTTCCGCGCAGTCGCTCGCCACCGCTTAGCGGCAAATTCCCCGGAGGACGCCAGCCCCGGTCTCGACGCCAGGGAGCGGGGCAGTCTCATCCATGCACTCATGGCCGCGTTCTGGAGCCGGATGAATTCTTCTGCCAGGCTCGCCGTAGCCGAAGAAGAACACGTTCGACAAATCTTGGAGGCTTGTGCGCTACGGGTAGTCGACGAATGCCGTCTTCGCCATCGTTTGCCCGGTGCCTATTGGGCGCTCGAACAGGATCGCTTGTCGGAACTCGGCCGGGAGTGGTTGCGCGTGGAGGCGGAGCGTGGCGAATTCGAGGTTATTGCCTGCGAGCAACCGCTCGTCGCCGAAGTCGGTAGTTACGCGATCAATCTACGTATCGACAGAATCGATCGGCTCGCCGACGGCCGCGTGATCATCATCGACTACAAAACGGGGGAAGTTTCGTCTACGAGCTGGTCCGTGCCCCGACCCGACCAGCCGCAACTACCGCTCTATGCCGTCAGCGTCGGCGGTGAGGGGGTCGCTTTTGCACGCGTAAAAAAGGGGGACTGCAGGATTGTGGACCAGCCGCGCGGTGTCGCCGGCCCGGCGCAGTCGAAGCCGGAAGAAACACCCGATTGGAGCAACTGCCTGAACCAATGGGATGTAGCGCTTAGCGCATTGGCCAAAGAAATCACTTCCGGGTTTGGGTTGGTTGATCCAAAACGTGGGAGCACGACTTGCCGGAACTGTGAACTGCCGTGCTTTTGCCGGATACATGATTCGCAACCAGAGATAGTGACAGCGGCGGAAGATGAAAGTTGAACCCATAGCCGATGCGGCGGCGCGCGACAAAGCTTTGAACCCCGGAAGCTCGTTCATTGTGGAAGCTCCCGCTGGCTCCGGTAAGACGACGTTGCTGACCCAGCGATTTCTACGGCTACTGTCCATCGTCGAGCAGCCGGAATCGATCGTTGCGATCACTTTTACCCGTAAGGCAGCCGAGGAGATGCGTGGTCGTGTGCTGAGCGCACTGCGCGCGGTTCGCCAGGGCCCGGACGCAGTCGATCCCGTGACCCGCCGCTGGGCAGAGGCGGCGCTGATGGCGAGCGATGACAAGGGTTGGCGATTGCTGGACAGCCCGAAACGTTTACGGGTGCAGACCATCGATTCTTTGTCAGCGACGATCGCACGGCGGGGTCCCTTGGTGTCTGGTTACACGGGAAATGTCGAGGTTCTCGAAGACGCCAGCAGGTTTTACCGGCAGGCGGCACACCGTGCGATCGCCGAACTCGGAGAAGACGGTTTATGGTCCGATGCGGTTCGTTGCTTGCTACGGTATCTGGATAACGATTGGGAGCGCTTGGAGAACCTTCTTACGGATATGTTGTCGCGTCGCGATCAGTGGCTGAGGTTCATCACCCGCCATCCCGATCGTGAAACCTTCGAGCGGGCTCTCGGTAGGGCCGTCGGCGATGAGTTGAAGCGCGTTACCGACTTGCTGCCGGCCCGGTTCTACCCCGATATCGTTCGGCTTTGTGCGTTCGCCGGAGCAAACCTCTTGGTTGACTATCCGGATGACATCGGCGGCCGCCTTGCGCGGCTCGATACGATGCCCGGATGCGATTGCGGGGACTTGAGCAATTGGCAAGCGATAGCCAGACTATTCCTTACAGGCAACGGCAGCGTGCGTCGGCGCCTGTCGAAAAGGGAGGGGTTCCCGGCCCAGGGCCCAGGGGCGGCCGAACACAAGGAGCTGTTTGCCGCCCTGGTAACAGACATGGCCGACCTGACCGGCTTTTTTGCTGCTCTGGGCGGTTTGCCGAACGTGCCGGAGCCGCGCTATTCCGACGAAGAGTGGCGCAGCATCGAAGCTTTGTTCGCGGTCCTGAAACTCGTCGCAGCCGAACTCAAAGTCGCTTTTAGCGCTGGCGGCGGAGTCGATTTCATCGAGGTCGCACACGCGGCACTCGCCGCCCTTGGTGGGGCGCAGAACCCAACCGACCTTGGGCTCATTCTCGACTATCAGATTCAGCACCTGCTGATCGATGAATTTCAGGATACTTCGATCACACAATTCGAGTTAATCGAGCGGCTTGTCGACGGATGGGTCGGAGGCGACGGCCGATCTTTGTTCCTGGTCGGCGATCCGATGCAATCGATCTATCGGTTCCGTCAGGCCGAAGTGAGTTTGTTCATCGACACCTGCGCCGCCGGCAGGCTCGCCGCGGTTCCACTCGAGGCGCTGCAACTGAAAACGAATTTTCGGGCGCAGGCAGCACTGGTCGACTGGGTCAACGGAGCGGTGGGCGACATGCGAACCGACCCTATCCGCCCGTTTTCGCACATGCCCCGCCTCGTAGCGGCGCGGCCGACGACCGATCCGACCCCGGTTCACATCGACCGATTCATTGCGGAAAACGACGAAGCGGAAACTGCCGCCGTCGTTAGCATCGTAAAACGCACGCGCGCGAACCATCCCGACCACAAGATCGGGGTTCTAGTGCGCGGTCGGCGGCATCTGGGTTCGATCAGTAGCGCACTCCTCGAGGCCGCCATACCCGTGTCGGCGAGTGAAATCGACCGATTGTCGGATCAGACGATCGTTCAGGATCTGGTCGCCCTGACCCGAGCTTTGCTGCATCCGGCCGATCGTACCGCGTGGCTAGCTATTTTGCGGGCACCGTGGTGCGGGCTCTCGCTCGCATCGTTATCCGTGCTGTTCGAGGGTGAGGCGAATTCGACGATTTGGCAGCGCCTTGGCGACTACGCCGGGATCGCCGAGATAACGGAATCGGAACGGCACTTGATTGCGAATTTCCGTCAAATTATCAGCGTCGCGCTCACAGCTGCCGGACGGGAACCGATCGCTAGCCTCGTCGAACGTACCTGGTTGGCCCTCGGAGGGCCGGACGCTTATCCCGTGCTCAAGTTAACGCAAGCGGAGCGTTACCTTGAGTTGCTGAGCGCTTGCGAGAAGAGCGAGACATTGATTACGGCGAATCGCCTACGCGAACTCCTGGATCGTCAATACGTAGCGCCTTCGCAGCACGCCGAATCAGCGGTCGAGATAATGACCGTCCATCGCGCCAAGGGTCTCGAGTTCGACGTCGTTATTCTACCGGGGCTCGGTCGAACGCCGCGCTCGGATCCACATCGGTTATTGGCATGGCGGCAGCATATTGGTCCCGCCGGCCCGGATTTGCTGTTTGCTCCGATCCCGGCGGTTGGTGCCCCGGGCGGCGGCATCCACGCCTATTTACACGGACTGGAAAAGCGAGAACTCGAGAACGAGGCCTATCGCTTGCTCTATGTTGCGCTGACCCGAGCCCGCGAGGCGCTGTACCTTCTCGGCAGCGTCAAGGAACATGCCGAAGGCGGACCCGCACCCGCGGCGACGGGTTCGTTTCTGCGGATGTTGTGGACCGCCATCGGCGAAGGGGTCGATTTCTCGAAGAAAGCGGGGTCGATTTCACCGTCGACTGCCTCGGTAAATGGAGAGCACCGGCAGTGGATCAGGCGTCTGCGAGCCCCGCCCGGCCCCGCCAGCACCGACGGCCCCGAAGTATCGAGCATCGCGGCCGTTCAACCGCGCGCCGACATCGAATTCTCGTGGGCGACGCCGATCGCGAAACATGTCGGAACGGTTACCCACGGGATACTGCAACGTATCTGCACGGACGGCTTACGGCGTTGGAGCAGCGCCAGGGTAAGGGAGCTGACACCATATATCGAACGGCGCCTGCGCGGGTTCGGCGTCGGTGCCGCCGGCATTGTCGACGCGCGCGAGCGCATCATCGCTGCTGTGATCGGAGCTATGGAATCGGATCGCGGACGCTGGATCATGGATGATCAGTACGAATCCGCCCATAGTGAATACGCGTTGACGTCCGTCATCGGCGGTAAGGCCGCCAATGTGATTATCGACCGAACTTTCATCGACGCCGAGGGCACCCGCTGGATCGTCGACTTCAAAACCGGAGCGCACACCGGCGGCGACAAAGCGATGTTCATCGCCTCAGAGGTCGAGCGCTATCGCCCTCAGCTGGAAGGCTATGCGCGGTTAATGCAAGTCAGGGAGGACAGGCCGATCGCATTGGGCTTATTTTTTCCTTTACTCGACGCGTGGAGCGAGTGGTCTTATTCCGCCGGACCACCGGAGCAATCGACGGCAGCAAAACCGCGTCCGCCGGCTTCGAAAGATTGACCGCCCACTCCACGTTTCTAGCCCGCATTTCTCACCAGATCGACGCGCCCTTAGCCATCCGTCGAATCGCATGAAAATTTTCTCCCCTCGGAAAGACAACCTTCTATCCACTCGGTCAGAAAATTTCCATGCAATCCAAATGACTGCGCGATGATGTGTAGGATACACAAATGTCGCGGGAGCCATGGCCACTCTTTGGCATCCTGCCATCGGGGCATTTGTGCATCCATGCACATCAGATGGCGGGAGCAACCATCGCGTCGACTTGTGAGAAATGCGGGCTAGTATTTGCCGTCACCGCCACTGAATCGGCACGGAGGCGCCCCCCTCCGTGCCGAGTCGTTCAGCGCATCCGGCGCGCTGGCATGAAAGCCAGCGCCGAGCCGAACAAAACGATCCCCGGTACGATTGGTACCGGCGTAAGGGTTCCCGTCAGTACGAAGTTATCTAGGCGGTAAGTTCCGCTATTTGAGGCGGCCCCAGAAGCTGACAATTCGACGGTAATTGTATTCGCGACCGCACCAGGCAAAAGGTCACCGCTAACGTTGGAGAACGACGTCGAGGTGTCCCCGCCCGCAACGTTAACCGCGTTGATCTGCAAGTCCCAGATTATCGGTCCGCTGGCTGAGGCCATATGATCAAACGAATAGCTATCAAGGCTCGCGCCGAAGCCGGGCGCGATGCCCAGAATCAGCGTTAAGGTGTTGCCTTCGAGAAAGGTTCTCGCCGCGAGGGCGCGACCTGGATCCCCGGTGAAATTGGTCAGCGATCCGTGCCTGTCGAACCACGCCGGTGCGTCGATCTCCGGCGCGACCGTTTCCGGAGCGTTTTCGAAAGCCCCGGATAGGTCGTCAAAATCGTAGCTGACAATCGTTGTACTTGCAGGAGCTATGTTGCTGCAGAAGACGACGGCGGAAAAGACCGCCGATCGGATTTGGCGCTTATCAAAACGGTTGGTGTACATTCCTTGTACCTCCTCTTCCATGAGTGTGTTCGATACGCGGACGCCATCGAATCATTCGAATGTCTCATCCGCAACACGTTTGTACGCTACCCGCGCAATTATTTCAAGAACCGACTGCGAACCGGTTTGCGTGAAGGATCCAGGATTTGGCGACCGAGAAAGACAGGGAACCGGTCGCGAAATCGACTAGGGCAGTCAGGAATAAACGCCCTGTATTGAAATTCGGCCATAGCGCTCGGAAATATCGGTTATGGTTCGGATATTGCGCTTCGTCCTCTCGTGTTAGGCGGGATACATAGGTTGGTTCTTAAGCGTTCGATACCCCGTGTAATCGAGATTAACCACGGACGACCCCAGGGATGGGGGAGGTAGAACGAAGCAGGATGCCAGAGTCGAGAACACTAAGAACACGGAGATAAAGATATGAAATTACTATACAAAAATATTCCCCCCGTGTTCTTAGTGTTCTTCGTGGTTCGATTTCGTACAACGCAGCAATGTCTGCGTTTCGATTGAGGCGTTAAGATCCAATCTATGAGGCGGGCTAAACTACGCTTTGAATGTCGTTGATGAGCCACGATTGATTCTGGATACCGAAAGGGCCACAGTGCGGTACCGATGGCACACGAAGAACTACGCAACTCCCTGAAGACGGATTACAAACTCCATTGGTACCTGATCGACAAGGTACTCGGACAGGGAGGGTTCGGGATCACTTATCTGGCCCACGATCCGAATCTCGACCAATACGTTGCGATTAAAGAGTATTTGCCGATGGAGTTGGCTATTCGCGACGGCGACAACTCCGTGTACCCGGCCTCGTCCGCGAACGGCGAGCGCTACCGTTGGGGGCTGGAGCGCTTCATCTCAGAGGCGCGGACGCTCGCAAAATTCAAACATCCGGCGATCGTTCGTGTGCTGAGCGTCTTCGAGGAGAACAATACGGCATACATGGTGATGGAATATGAGCACGGGGAGAGCCTGCAGTACGTGCTTGATGACCGGAAGACCCTGGACGAAGATGAACTCATGCCTATTCTGGCGCCGTTACTCGATGGCCTGGAATTGATTCATTCGGCCGGCTTCATCCATCGCGATATCAAACCGGCGAATATTTATATCCGAGAAGATAGTACCCCCGTGCTGCTGGATTTCGGCTCGGCGAGGCAGGCATTGGGCGAGCAGACCAAGACGCTGACCAGCATTGTCTCGCCCGGCTACGCCCCATTTGAACAGTATTACAGCAAGAGCGATCGGCAGGGCCCGTGGACCGATATCTATTCGCCGGCGGCGACAATGTACCGGGCGATTTCCGGGGTTATGCCCATGGACGCCATCGACCGTAGCGAGGCGATCTTGAAGGCCGAGCGCGATGTGTTCGTTTCGGCGGGTGAAATCGGAAGTGGGCGCTATTCCTTAGAATTCATGCGCGCGCTCGACCACGCTTTGAATTTCAGCGAGAAAAAGCGGCCGCAGAGCATTGCGCAGTGGCGCACTGAATTGGGGCTCGAAAACGGGAGTTCAGCGCCAGCGTCGCGTCCTGCCGGTGCCGCGGTTCGGGGCGCGACGACTTTTGAAGCTGCGGCTACCGCGACACCCGGAGAGGTCGAGAAACGGCTAGCCGAAGAAATGCAGCCGGATATGCAGGACGTCGATGTTGCGGAAGGAGCCGATGTTCCCCGCCCCAAGTCAGAACATCGTCGGTGGTGGCTTGGTGCAGCGGTAGTGGTGGTACTGATGATCGGTACCATCATTTGGAGCCTGTCATCGTCCAACCGGGGCTCCTTTTTCGAGGATTTGAGAGATTCGGTCTCGGCGTTGGTATCCGGCTCGCACGGCGATCGCGCGGCCAATCTGGTCTCGCGGGGAGACCGCGCTGGCGGCGGGATTGGTTTTCGAGCCTATCGCGGGCAGTGCGGTGGACTATTATCGACGGGCCGCGGAGATCGCGCCCGACCATGAAGGCGCTTTGCAGGGGATTGCGCTGATTTCTCCGAGAATGATCACAGCCACGGAACAGGCTATCGAGGTCGGTGATATCGATCGGGCGGGGGCCCTGTTGCAGGTCCTGCGCTTGCTGCCCGGTCAGCGCCAAACCATCGAATTTCTCGAAGAAGAGTTCGGTAACGCACAGGCGTCGCGCGCGGCGAATGCGGTGCAGCAGCGACGGATCGAGGAATTGCTGAACGAAGCCGCAACGGATATCGCCGAAGGGCGGATTTTGGCCCCGAGCGGTAACAATGCGTTAGTGCGTTACCGCGCCATTCAAATGTTGGATCCCGATAACGAAGACGCGAAACGCGGGATCACGGCCGTCGTGTCGCGACTGATCGAAGAATTTGATGCGGCCGTTGGCGCACGTGATCTCGCCCTGGCCAGAGAGCGGTTACGACAGATCGAACCTTTGCATCCTGACGAGACTCGGTTGGATCAACTGCGTCAAGTCTTGGATAAGGCTCGCGAGGAGGACGCAGCCACTGCGCAACGCACGGTCGCGATTCGGCAGATCCTCAAGCGTGCCGAGTCCGATTTGAAAGCGAATCGTCTAGCGAGCCCGGCAGGGGGCAGCGCGGTCGACCGCTACCGCGAAGTACTCAAACTCGATCCTCAAAACGTCGAGGCAGCGCAAGGTTTGGTCAAGGTTGCAGAGCGTTACGCGGACCTGGCGCATGCCGCGATCCGGAAACGTCAATTTGACAGCGCGAAGGGGTACATCGAACGGGCCCGATCACTTGATGCGCCGAATACCGTCTTGCGGCAGTTGTCGGCCGAACTGAAGGCGGAAGAGGCGAAGCTTGCAGAAGAAAATGCGGTTCGTGTCCTCGAACAGGAGCGGCAACGTCTGGCCGAAGAAGCGCGACAGCGGGCGGAGCAGGAGCGTTTGCGGCTCGAGTTGGATGCCGCGCGGGAGGCCGCGGCGATAGAAAAGCGGCGGCGCCAGGAGGCAGAGGCGAAACGCTTATTCGAGTTGGGACAAACGAAGAAACGTGCCGTCGAAGCGCAGCAGCAACAACAGAACGAAGCGGCGGAGCGATCGATCTTAGTGGTCGAGTTCGACGGATTTGACGACCAATTGGAAATGTACGGCCTCAAAGAGAGCGAAGTCCGTACCGATGTCCAGTCAGAGCTACGTGATTTGGGTTACACCGTCGTTCTTCATCATGACGCCAACAGGTCTCGCCATAGTCGTCTGTTCGTGGTTCGATTTCGGGCAAATCTGAATTCCGCATCCGGCGTGTTTTCCTATGCCGCATCGCTTTCCCTTTACGATACCGTTCCAGTAAAGGCGAATAGCGCCGGCAAATCCGGACAGCGGCCGGTTTGGGATAAAGGGACGACCGGTGTCGCCGTGCAAACCGACCTCATGCGGGTACGCGAAGAATATAAGAGGACGATGCGTCAGTTTAGAACAGAAGTGGGTAAAGCACCCGGCCGCCTATAGGCTGTCCCATGACAACGTTCGGGTATTGGCTGAGCGGCCCTGGCTCTCGCGACATTTGTGTGTCCTACACGGCATTGGCGAGGTGCAGGTTCGTCCGGACGCCGGACTGGAGCCCGAATCGTAGCCGTAGCTACGGTGAGGGCGAAGTCCAAGCCCTCACCGGAGTTGAACGAGCCAGGGCCGCGGTAGCGAGCAAGCGCATGACACAATGGACCAGTATTGGAACTACCCGTGACCGATGAAAAGACCACTCGTTTCAATCCATTGGCACAAGTGCCGCGAGCGCCTCGTGCAATATTCGGGTTAGGTCAGTGCCCGTTGTTAAAGTTGATGATGAGGCCCGCCGGCCCGGTTTCGATGCGGTGAACCAGCTCCGCTTGACGGTTGATGCCGGTCTTCTGGAATACGTGTTTCAGATGCGTCCGCGCCGTATTAACCGATATTTCGAGGATTTCCGCGGCACCGTCGAGGGTCGATCCGCCGACCAGCAACTGGACCAGCCTAGCCTCCGTTTGCGTCAGACCGTATAAGCGCGTCAGTACGTCACGGGAGACCTGACGGTCGAGGCTCGCATCAAATAAGTACAGGATAACGTGCGATTCTTCCTCGGATCGTTTCTCGGGCCCGACGGAAACGGGGGTCGCGATGATTTCGACTTGGTCACGGATCGACGGCGCCTTGATAAACATTGCGTCACTGCCGTCTTCTATACCCTCCCGAGCTTTGGTTGCGGCCGATGCCACGAGTTGTTGGAGTTTTTCGTCGAATTGACGGTCGCGGGCAGATAATCGGTTGTTCGTGCAATCCAAACCCCGATTATGTTTGAGAATTTCCTTCGCATATGCATTCATGTGCAACGTGGTCATATCCGCCTTTACGATTGCTACTCCGACCGGAATGGCGTCGATGGCTTTAGCTAACGATCTGGTGTGCCCGCCACCCGTCGCGGACCCGACCGAGGACGAAAATTTCAATGCAGCGCCGAAACTCTGACCCTGCAGGTCCCGTAAGGGAGCGAGCAGGTCGATTTGTTCAGCTCCTGGCGTATTTTTGTTTCGTACCAATCGTTCTTCGCGGCCCAGCGAAAGTACCCCGGTCACAATTGCGACCGCGTTGGTTTGGTCCAGTCCATAGATATCGGTAAGCACTTCGGTGAGCGGGCGGCCGATGAACTGATTTCTCCTCCTCCCCAATGCCCGCTCCGCAGATTTGCTGACGAAATTTACGCGAGCTTCGACATCCGTGGTCACCACCGCCTCTTTGTTCTCTTCTTCGCTCTCGCTCTTGCTCGTGGGAGCGTCGCGTTCCCCTACTGCTCTTTCGCCTCGCTGGAACAGCGCGAGGTCGATCGTAGTGAGAAGATCTTTCGTCGTAAACGGCTTATTGATAAAGCCGGCGGGATAGGTTTCCCGCGCCCGGTCGAGGAGTTTCTGATCAGCATACGCGGAGACGTAGACGACCGGGATATCCACGTGCGACCGGATCTGGTGCGCGGCTTCGATACCGTCCATCCCGCCGCCCAGCTTGATATCCATCAGGATCAGGTCGGGGCGGAGCTCGGTCGCCTTTTCTATCGCCTCCAACCCATCCTTGGCGACCCCCATGACCGCGTAGCCGAGCCCCCGCAACCGCATTTGCAGGGCGCCTGCGACGGCGCGTTGGTCTTCAACCACGAGGATTTGCTCGCCTGCCATTGTCACTCCTGTTATCTGATGGACCGGCTTGTATTGCGAAAGCTTTCCGGTCGAGTCGAAATCCTAAGACGACCGACCTACATTCTACAAGAGAGTCTGCGTAAAGCAGAGTTAAAAATGACGAACTCCCTTAGCCTGCATATTGCACCAGCATCGCGAGAGCCGGCGGAATTCGCAGCCAATGTGGGGGCGGGTTTGGAGGGAGCGTGATAGCCGTAGCTATCGCTTGAGCGAAAACCAAACCATAGTGAGCGAGAAACCGCCGGAATCGCGATAGAACGGCGCCGGGAACAGTTCGCCACGGTTCGAACCACGCGGTAATTCCGGGAATCGGACCGACTATCAACGCATTACCAGCCAGGCGTTGTTCGGCTGGTGCAATATGCAGGTTAGCCGGGCTGGCTCGGGTACCCCAGCAAGCGGTGCAAAAATCGGATGTTCCGCTCTAGGAACCCGTCCGACTTAGGACGCCCTGTCGCGGAGGCGACAGCCAAGGATTATTGGCAAGCGTCGCAACGCAGACCGGGACGATTTTGGGCGCGAGGCGACGTTCCGTGAATTGATCGGAGGTTCCCTAAGTCCGATAAGCTCTTAGCGGTCGTCTCGAAATTGCTTTTGAAACATTTCCCGCCGTTCTTGGGCATCCACCGTCAATGTCGCGATCGGTCTTGCTTCGAGTCTACCGAGGCCGATTTCCTCGCCAGTTTCTTCGCAGTAGCCGTAGGCCCCTTCTTCGACACGTTTCAGGGCCTCTTCGATCTTCCGGAGGAGCTTACGGTAGCGATCGCGCGTTCTCAGTTCGAGGATGTTGTCGCTCTCGCGGCTCGCCCGTTCGGCTTCGTCACCGACGTCTCTCGTTTCTGTTCGCAAATGTTCGAGGGTTTCCTGCGATTCAACGATTAGTTCATCCCGCCAACCTTCCAACTTCCGTTTAAAGTACGCAAGCTGTTCAGGACTCATGTACTCGTCCTTTTCGGAAGGCTTGTAATCCGCCGGAATTTTGACGTCCTCCAAGTTGACAACTTTCCGTACGATTCGGGGCCGCAGTTGAGGCGCCGCTTCGATACGCGGCTGGCGGGTGGTACGAGCTGAGGATTTTCGTTTCGAGGCTGCCTTTGCGGCCGGCTTTCTTTTGGTTGTCGGCTGCTTTGCCTCGACTGCTTTTTTCTTAGCGGTCCTCTTCTTAGCGGTTACTTTTTTTCTGACGATCTTTTTCTTCGCCACCACTTTTTTCTTCGCTACCGCCTTTTTCCTCGCCACCGCCTTTTTCTTCACGACCTTTTTCTTAGCGGTCTTTTTCGTTGTAGCGGGCGTTCTTTTTGCCGCCGCCCTTTTCTTCGCCGGCGTCTTCTTAGCGCCCGCTTTCTTTTTCGTTGTAGCGGGCGTTCTTTTTGCCGCCGCCCTTTTCTTCGCCGGCGTCTTCTTAGCGCCCGCTTTCTTTTTCGTCGCTACCTTTTTTTTGGCGACCTTCTTCTTGGGACCCTTTTTTGCCGCCGCTCTCTTCGTCCCCACTTTTTTGGTAGCCTTCTTTTTTGCGGGCGCCTTTCTTGCCGTTTTCTTTTTCGATACCTTAGTCTTAGCCTTTGCCACGGTTTCTACCTCTTGCCGCGTCCGATCCGAAGGCGGGATAAGCACACGCGGGTCGAGTACTGGTTGGTTCTCCCCGCGAAGAAACGCGAACATTAATCATTTTCGAATGCGAACGCAATGATTTGAGCAACCAATCTAGGGTGAATGAATCCCTATCATTTCCTGAACGGCTTCGTAGATCGGAACGCCCGGGTTGGCTGTACAATAAGCGGCCAGCCAATGAAACAAACCGGCGTGGTCGATCGCGATATCGACCGAATGTCGATTGCTCGCATTGAAGCCGCTGATAAAGCCTTGTGTCCACGAGAGAAAACTGTCTATCGCCGTATTCGAATCTTGCTCGATCGCGAGGTTGAATGCTGTGCAGGTACGTGTCCCTGTACCGGATATGGTCTGGCCCTCGGCTGCGCTCGCGAGAGCGAAAGTAATGGTTAGTATTGCGACCCGTAATAGCTGCTGGGGATACATCAGATTGTCCAAATGGCTTCTATAGGCGACTGTTCTGTTTGCCGTCATCGCATCGAGTGTGGTGCCCGTTTCTCAGTCATATGATTCTAACTCCATCCGCAACGCGCCGTAGTTAAGCGCCTCGGCGTCGGTCGTTTCGACGCGCCGTGATTGGACCAGCCCGACATTGGGCGCATACCATTCCGTCACTTTGACCGAAATGACCGCCCGGCCAATATAGTTTCCGACGTCCGCGTTGGTAGTGCCGTTGCCGACTACACGCAGGCAATCGTGAAATTCTCCTGCCGAGACGCGGACGACGTCGGTGACGCTTTCGATCGTGTAATCGAGTGTGACCGGACGGGTAATACGAAAGAGTGTTTCCCATGGAGGGCCCGAATTTTCGAGAACACTGGTATGTGTCGTACTTCGCCAGTTCGCACCGACACGGGGATCGGCCGGTAACACGGTAAGGCCCGGCTCGTCGGTTCGCAGTTCATCCTCGCCGCGCAGTCGACGGGCGACCCGCCGGACACCGTCGCCATCGACACGATAAAGGTATTCATTACCGTCAACAGTGCGCTTCGTCCCGACCGCGACGCCTTCCCAGGTCCGATTGGGTAGCGTCGCCAGCAGGTACTTCTGGGTGACGGTCCCGTCCATCGTCGTTCGCTCGATGGTGTATTGCCAGTAGCGCTCATTGTCGAGCGGGAAATAGGATGTCGGGGTCCGATCGCAAGCGGCAATCATGACCGTTGCCGCGAGCCAGGGGCTGCGAATAACGAGTGTTTTAAGGACGTTAGCCGGCGACATCCGACGCTATGATATCGCCGCCCCCGGTAATGTCGAATCTCTTCGCGGCGGCCGGCGGCCGGCGGCCCGCGCCCGTCACCGCTGCCGCGAAGGGAGGGTTCAACCAGTTTTGCCGTCCGGTACCTTGAGTGCCAGAAATCGGGTTTGCCGTTGCCGCTCGACAAGCAGCGCAACGGTCGCTCCCGGCTCCGTTCGGCCGGAGATTTCGGCGAACTCGGCCGCGTTATCGATAGAGCGATGATCGAGCGAGACAATAATGTCGTCTTTTTGCACACCGGCGAGAGCCGCTGACTTACCGGGTTCGACTACTTCAACCCGGACGCCGTTCGCGATCCTACCGCCGGCCCGGTCGTCTAGCGTGAGATCTGACACCACGACGCCAAACGGTCCGGGTGAAGCGTCGGAGACGGCCATCGCCGCATCGCTAAGCGCGCCGACCCGGACGGTCACGGATTGCGGTTTTCCTCGACGAAGGATCCCGATCGTGGTTTCCGAGTTCGCTGCCGTCGCGGCGACAAGCGGTGGCAGTGCAGCGGAGCGCTCGATAGGGTGGCCGCCGTACTCGACGATAATATCGCCCGGACGCAGTGCGGCGCGGTCGGCAGGGCTGTTCGGTGTAACCGCGCTGATCAAAACGCCGCGGGGCGAATCGAGTCCAAACGATTCGGCAAGCGCGTGATCAAGGTCCTGAATAGCTATCCCCAGCCAGCCCCGCTCGATTCGTCCGCCGGATTTGAGTTGTTCAGCGATGCCTTGGGCGAGGTTGATGGGGATAGCGAACGACAACCCCATATAGCCGCCCGTGCGACTGAAAATTTGCGAGTTGATCCCGATCACCTCACCGTCGAGATTAAATAGCGGTCCGCCTGAATTGCCCGGATTGAGCGCAACGTCGGTTTGGATAAAGGGAACGTAGGTATCGTTCGGTAGGCTCCGCGAGACGGCGCTGACGATACCCTGAGTGGCGGTCTGCTCGAGACCGAAGGGCGCGCCGATAGCGAGTACCCATTGACCGACGCGCAGCTCGTTTGAATCGCCGAATTCCGCCGCTGGCAGTGCTTCCGCCGCGATCCTCAACACGGCGATATCGGTGTAGGTATCCACGCCGACCAATGTCGCCGGGAACTCACGTTGGTCGTGGAGGCGCACGGTGATTTCGGTGGCGTCTTCGACGACGTGAGCGTTGGTCAGGATGTAACCGTCCGCGGAGGTGATGACGCCCGAGCCGACGGCTTCACGCGGTGCCGCCGGCGAGCTTTTGCGTGGATCTTGAAAGCCGTAGAACCGCCGCAACATTTCAGGTGGGGCCGTGCCCGGTGCCCAGAAACTCGGGGTTGGCGCGACGGCGGCACGGCGTGTATGGATGTTAACGACACTTGGGCTTCGATCCTCGACCAGACGTTCGAAATCAGGCGGCTGCCGGCCGGCGGCAGAAGCAGGTAGGCAAACCAGCAGCGTCGAGAGCAAGAGGCATACGACGCTATCGGCGAATGCGGGCCTGCGGTGTGGCACGGCGAGTATATGCATTAGGGATCTCCTTTTTTCAGTGTCGACCTTCGACCCCGCGGGGCGGCGTTCGTTACATTACAATTACGTAATGTTCCGCTCGCCCCGAGCTGTCCCTACCGGCGGTTCCTTTCTTTACCCGGGCGCGGCTGGCAGTATGCTCGGGGTGTCGCAACGCGGCCGCAGATAATTTTGAGGCCGCTTCTAGCGGGTTGAACGATTCAAGCCGGCAGAAATCAAACCAAGGATCGCCGTTGTTCGGCTAATATCGCGATCACGGATCAATCATGAAAAGTTTCGCTTCACGGATCGTCGTCCCGATTGCGGTTATCATCGCCGGCGGTCTAGTGGCGGCGTACCTGATTGGAACCCGACCGCAAGCCCGCCCTAATCCGCCGTCGGAAAAGGTCCGCCCCGTCAGGGTGGTCTCAGCCCGTTTTGAGACCATTCGGCCGGATCTTTTGCTCTACGGCGAGATCGTCTCGGGCCGTGAAGCCGAAATCCGCTCGATGGTGGCGGGCCGGTTGGTCTACCTCGATTCCGGGTACCGCAGCGGCGCTTATGTCCAGGAGGGCGACCGACTCGCGGCGGTCGATCCGTTCGACTACGAGATTGCCGTAAGGCAACAGCTGGCAGAACTGAACGAGGCGCGGGCGAAACTGCGGGAATTGCAGACCGAGCTCGATGCTGAGCGTCGCCTGTTGGCGTTGTTAGGCGAACAAATCGAGTTGCGTCAGCGCGATA
The DNA here is from genome assembly GCA_964523765.1 of uncultured Enterobacteriaceae bacterium. Classification (GTDB taxonomy): domain Bacteria; phylum Pseudomonadota; class Gammaproteobacteria; genus UBA11873. Next base: position 13,717 of record CAZFZX010000008.1, on the reverse strand, counting down.
CGGACCGGGTTCTGAATCTGGTGGAGCGGAGCCAAACGAGCGAAAAAGCGTACGACGACGCCAAGCTTGCATTGAATACGGCGCGCCAGCAGCGGCTTAGAGGAGAGCAGACGGTTAAAACGCTAGCCGCGCGAATCGAACAGCAACGAGCCGTCGTCGAACGTAAGCAGGCAGAACTCGACCGCGCTGAGCGGTCGCTCGCCGACACCAACATTGCCGCACCCTTTAGCGGCTTCCTCCAGGACATCGCAGTCGCGACCGGGAAAAGAGTCGCCGTCGGCGAGAGTATCGGTCGATTGATCGACGCCGACGGCCTCGAGATACGCTTCGAATTGGCCAATGCCGATTATTCACGGCTCGTCGGTGCTGCCGCGATGAGTCTGGATTCGATCAGCCATCCGTTGGCCGAAACCGAGGTCCGGGTGTTTTGGCGGCTCGGTACGACCGCTTACACTTATGTTGCGTTTATCGAGCGGGGCGGTGCTGAAATCGATTCGACGAGCGGGGGTGTCGTCCTTTATGCCCGCATCACGGACGGGCCCATCGGGATCCTGCGGCCGGGCGCTTTCGTTGAGGTCTCGTTGCCTGACGTCAGCTACGAGGACGTCATCGTGCTGCCGGCAACGGCTGTTTCAGACGACGGTATCGTCTACGTGGTTGAAGATAGCCGTCTGGCGGCCAGGCAGGTCAACGTAGTACGGAAATTCGGCGGCAAGATCTTTATCAAGGCCGATATTCCCGCGTCGACCGCGATCGTCGCCGAGCAATTCCCCGCTATCGGGCCGGGGATCCTAGTGCGGCCGATGTAGCGCGGTGGGCGATTCCTCTACGTCGCCGGCCGGGGTCATCGCGGTTTTTGCGCGCCATCCGACCGCCGCAAATCTGTTATTCGCCTTGATGGTCGTATGCGGCCTGTTCGCCGCTGCGCAGATTAATCGACAATATTTCCCCGATTTCGGTATCGATTTCGTTACCGTCACGGTAACTTGGCCGGGCGCCTCAGCAGAGGACGTCGACACTAACATTGTCCAGGCAATCGAACCGGAAGTTCGTTTTCTCAATGGCGTGGAAAGGGTCGTATCGTCATCCTTCGAGGGCGCCGCTAACATCGCGATCGAATTCGAGGCAGGGCACGCCATGCAGGATGCCTTATCCGATGTGGAGTCCGCGGTCGGTCAGTTACGCACCTTGCCGGAGGACTCGGAGGAACCGGAGATCCGCCGGATCCTGCGCTACGAGACCATCTCGAAACTAGTCATTTCAGGCCGATTCCCTGAAAGTTCGCTGAAGCTTGTCGCGAAAACAATACGCGACGATCTCCTAGACAGAGGCGTAGATCGGATCGATCTTTTCGGTTCCCGCGACGAGGAGATCTGGGTCGACGTCGCGCCGGCGATCCTTAGACGTTTCGACCTCAAATTGTCCGACATTGCCGAGCGCATCGGTGCTTCGTCCCAGGATTTGCCCTCCGGCGAGATTGCAGGCGGCGAGCAGCAGGTACGTAGTCTCGGGTTGAAGCGCACGTCGGCCGAAGTAGAAGCGATCGAAATCAAGGCGTTTCCCGATGGCAGGAAGGTTTTTCTGCGCGACATCGCGACGGTGCGCGAGGCTTTCAAGGACACGAGCAAGGTCGCTTTCCGTAACGGCCGGCCGGCCATCGAACTGCACATACGCCGTGCGCTGAATACGGACGCCCTGGATTTGGCGAAGACGGTCAGCGATTATATTGAAAGCGTCCGACCGACCTTACCTCCGACGCTCAACCTTGAGCAGTACGACGTCAGGGCGGATTCGATTCAAGAGAGGATCCGATTGCTGGTGGATAACGGGCTCGGCGGGTTGTTGCTGGTGCTCGCCGTTCTATTCCTGTTTCTCAATGCCCGCGTCGCGTTCTGGGTGGCCGCCGGTATTCCAGCGTCGATATTGGCGGCGGTCGCCGTTATGTGGGTCAGCGGACAGACGATCAACATGATCAGCCTGTTCGGTATGATTATGGCCATCGGTATCGTGGTCGACGACGCCATTGTCGTTGGCGAGCACGCGGAGGCGCGGTTCCGGCAAGGCGCAGATGCCCTGGGTGCGGCGGTCGCTGGCGCCAGCCGGATGGCGCCGCCCGTGACCAGCGCGACTTTAACGACCGTGGCCGCGTTCTTACCCTTGTTTCTGGTTTCGGGGATCCTGGGTCAGATAATTTCAGCGATTCCATTCGTGGTCATCGCCGTCCTGGTCGCTAGTCTGTTGGAGTGCTTTTTCGTTTTGCCCGGCCATCTCAGTCATGCTCTGCGGGAGGACTCCGCCGATGTCGGGCGGTTAGGTCGGTTCAGACGGCGTTTCGATAACGCTTTCGAGCGATTCCGCGATGGATTGTTTACCCGAATGGTGACCGCCGCCGTCCGTTTCCGTTACGTCACACTCGCGATTAGTCTAGCGGCCCTCATGATCGCGGTCGCCGCCGTCATCGGTGGGCGCGTGGGCTACTTGTTTTTTCCGTCCCCCGAGCCCGACAAGATATACGCCAACGTCGAGATGATTTCGGGCACGCCGCGCGAGCGCACCCGCGCCATGTTATTGGAAGTCGAGCAGGCGCTGGGTCGCGCGGCGTCGAAGCTTGGCGGCGATGGATCCGACCTCGTCGAAATGAGCCTCGGCAAACTCGGTCTGCCGGTCGGCGATCGAGGTGGCGGTCCGTCGGTGAGTTCCAGCGACACCGTTGGCGGGCTGATCGTGGAACTGAAAACGGCCGATCAACGCGCCGTGCGGGCGGCGGCATTGATGGACGCCTGGCGTAGTGAAGTGAACCCGCAGCCCGGGCTCGAGACATTCACCGTGATGGCGCAGCAAACGGGGTTGCCCGGTCGCGACCTCGATATCAGATTGCGAGGCGGTTCGGTTCAGGATCTCAAAGGCGCCGCGGCCGCGGTAGCGGATCTCCTCGCGCGCTATCCGGGCGTGACCGACATCGATGACGATTTGCCGGTCGGAAAACCGGAAGTGATCCTCGAAGTCACGCCGCGCGGCCAGGCGATGGGATTCACTACGGAAGGAATTGGGCGACAAGTTCGCAATGCTATCGACGGCGCGATCGCCAAGCGTTTCCCGCGAGGCGACGAAGAGGTATGGATCAGAGTTCAACTTGATCGCCGCGTCGTCGATACGGCGATGCTGGACAGATTGTACGTGCGCTCGCCCGCGGGCGCCGAAGTGCCGCTCGGCGAGGTAGTGACAATGCGCAAAGAGACCGGTTTTGCGCGGATCCGCCGCGAAGACGGGCGCCGCGAGGTATCGATCACCGCCGGTGTCGATCCCTCCGTAACGCGGCCCGGAGCGGTGATCCGCGGCCTCCTTGAGGAGGGGCTGGTCGAAGTTGCCGACCAATACGACCTGGAATACGAGTTCGCGGGCCGAGCCGAAGAGCAGTCGGAGACGTCTGCGGATATGCGTTTTGGCGGCCTTCTCGGGTTGGCGTTGATTTATATCATCCTGGCGTGGGTATTCTCGAGCTATTTCCGGCCCCTCGCGGTGATGTCGATCATCCCGTTGGGTTTTGTTGGCGCTGTATTCGGCCATTTTCTGTGGGGCATAGACCTAACCATACTCAGCGTATTCGCCATTCTTGGTTTGGCCGGGATCGTCATTAACGACTCCATCGTATTGGTCAGGACCATCGATGAACGACACGAAACCGAGGCGCTGGAGGCGGCCGCGATAGGGGGCGCGCGCGACCGTTTGCGCGCCGTTGTTCTGACTTCGGCGACTACCATTGGCGGTTTGACGCCGCTCCTTTTCGAAACCAGCCTGCAGGCGCAGTTTCTCATTCCGATGGCCGTCACCATCGTGTTCGGTCTCATGGTTACGACCTTCGTCGTGTTGTTGTTGGTGCCGGCGTTGGTCGCTATTCAGGGTGATATCGCGCGCGCGAATCCGAATCGTGGTGTCGGCCGCGTTGCTACTCAAAAAATTTGAGTTGGGCGACCGAGACGGCTTCTATTGGGGCTCACACAGAGACTGAACACCTGTGCGTCGTAGGTTGGGTTAGCCCGAAGGGCGTAACCCAACGATTTGGCCGTCGTGTTGGGTTACGCCCTGCGGGCTAACCCAACCTACAGTGTTCACGAATTATGAAAGCCTCAGTAAGATCATTCGGTCGTGATCGCGCGGCCCCCGAGTGCGCGCCGCAATTCTGCTACCGCGATCCAGTAGTCGCCGAGCGCATGGACGTACTCGCGCGAGACCATCAACGCGTCGCGACGGGCCGCGACGACGTCGGTAGTACCGATCAACATAAAATCCTTCTGTCGCTGAATCAGCGCGCCGATTTGCTCATGCAACGGCAGCAATTTGTCTTCATACTTTTTCGCGATGGAATGGGTCTGTTGCACGCGGCGTTCGGCCAATCGTACTTGGGATTCGATTTCCAGCGCTAGCGTTTCGACTCCGTGCTGCTGTCGCCGCAGCGTGGCGGCGGTCTGCGCTCGTTCGGCCTGTCCGCGATTGAAGATCGGCAGATCGGCTTGCAACCGGGGACCAATACGAAACTGACGATCGGTGTCTCGTTCTGCCGAAACCCCGATCTGTACAGCGTTCAGCCATCCCCAGTCCACGCTTATCTGGTGTTTCGCGGCTTCCACCTCAACGGCTTTTCGCGCGCTGGCGAGGTCGAGCCGTTCGGTTAGCGCTATAGCCAACGCGTCTTCGACCCGAATGGGTGTTGACGGTAAGCTAGGCAACAGCGCCTCGCCTAGTGGTAGGTCGCTGGGGTCGCCCATACCCATCAAAAGGCTCAATTCGGCTTGTGCTTCGTCAACGGCGAGTGCCGCTCGAAGGAGGTGAACGCCAGATTGTTCCGCCAACGCAGCGGTTCTCACCGCATGCACGGCCGCGACGTTGCCGGTTTTCCGCATTTCCGCAGCCAGGTCAGCCGAAGCGCGGGCGTCGGCATCGATCTCCCGCAGTAATGTGTGCCGGTGTCGAGCTCCCTGCAACCGAACGAAAGCGGTTTCCACCTTCGCGGCAAAATCCATCAATTCCGCACTGAATCGAATGATCGCCGCATCGACGGCAAGTGCTTTTATGCGGGTATTGTCCGGTCGTAGCAGCAGGTCGACGACACTACCAAGAATGTTGAACTCGATCGCCATCCCCTGCGGCGAACGATCCGGGATCTCTGCGCCGAGTTCAATAACCGGGTTTGGTAGCAGTCCGGCCTTCATCAGGTCGGCCCGCGCGATGCCGAGTTCGGCGAACGCCGCCTTCATTCGGGGGTGTTGGAGCAGGGCGAAATGTATCGCCGTCTCAACGTCGAGCGTCGTATTCTTATCGATCGGCCGTTGGTCGCTCGTCTCGAATTGAGTAACCCAACCGCCTTCCAATTTCAGTCGATCGGCGGCGACAGATTCGATGTCCTCGAAGCCCCTTTCCGGTTGAGTGACGGCGCACGCGGCCAGCACTAATAGAGAGAGGAAGCCGGCGACTCGCACGGCCCGTGAATAGAACCAATCCCTCCCGTCGTTCAACGCATCGCGGATCGGGCTTCGCTCCTTCAGGTCGCCGCCGGGGCAAGCACTATTACGTTGATTCAGGGCGACTTGCATGCGCCGCGAAGCGGACTTCCGGGTGTCGATGCCGTGCTTTGTGAATTTCGAATTCGCGACCATGACGCTCAATTCTCGGAGGTCGCGTCAATTGCCTCTGTTTGATCGATCCCGCCGGCTGACCCGAACACGCGGGCGTTTATTTCCATCACGAGCGAAAGCAGGGCAGGCATAAATGTAATCGTGACGATAGACGAAAACAGTAGTCCGAATAGAACGATGGCGCCGAGACCTCGGTAGAGTTCGGTTCCGGCGCCTGGATTGAATACGAGTGGTGACAACCCGAAAACGGTCGTGATCGTCGACATCACAACGGGTCTCAGGCGCGCACGCGTGCTTTCGATCACCGCGACTTTCGGCGCCAAGCCGCGGCGCACATTGGTCAGGGATTTCTCAACGATCAGGATCGGGTTGTTCACAACTGTTCCAATAAGTACCAGGAATCCCAGCATCGTAATAACGTCAAACGGTTGTTGAATATTGGGTAGTCCGATTTGATCGAGGTGTGCGCCGGCAAAGTTCATCAACCACAGTCCGACGATTCCCCCACTTATCCCGATAGGGACCGTCAGCATGATGAACAGTGGATAGCCCCAGTGCGAAAAAATTGCCACTAACAGCAGATATGAGACGACAATCGCGATCATGAAATTATCGCTGAGCGCGATCCGTGTCGCCTGAAGGCGGTCGTTGGCGCCACTGATCCGCATGGTGATACCGGCGTCGATGACCGACGGACTGGACAGGCCCTCGATGATCTCGGCGCGCACGCGTTCGACGCCGACTTCGAGCGGCACCTCGCGCGGTGGGATGATAGCCAGAGTGATCGTGCGTCGCCCGTCGACGCGGCGGATGGTCTCCGTGTTGACGGTTTCTTCGACTGTAGCGATCGCTTCGAGTGGTACGACGCCGCCGTCTTCGGAATATAGAAGAACTTTCTCGACGTCGCCTGGATGTTCGACGACGCCGTGCGTCGAATACAGAAACATATCGATCTTGTCATCTCCGAGAAAGTACTCGTCGACGAACGCACCATCCGTAAACGCCCAGATCGCGTAACCCAAATCCGATGTATTGAGGCCGAGTTCGGTTGCTCGCTCCCAATCGGGCCGAACCTCGAGCAACGGTTGCCCCATGCTAAGGCTCGATGGTTGGGGCCGAACCTGCGGGTTTTCAAAGATTTCCCGTGCTTTGATGAATGCACGAAACCCGGTTTCAAACAGCGGAACAAGATCGGTTCCCGATATGTCGAGGTTGATGCTGCGGCTTCCCCCGGTGTTGCTAGCGAAAATCGATCCGCGCGATGCGAACGAAATGACGCCCGGGACCTGCTTGAAGCGTCGCGTAACCGCCTTCACGAGGTCGTCGACCTGATGCCGCGCGGTCGCCTCCGGTATGAGAAGGATGCTGCCGGCCCGTGCATAGCCGATCAGATAATTGAGGGCTGGTACTTCGGTGTCGCCGCGGTCGAAATCTTCCGGCGAGTCGCCCACATATGGCACGAGGTCGTCGTTCAATTCCTGAATGATCGTGTTCATGCTCTGGATGTTGTAACCGGGCGGGGAAAACATAAAGGCGAAGATCTTTTGCTCTTCTCCCTCCGGCAAATATTCCGCTTTCGGCGTTAGACCTATGATGATTGACGCCGATAAGCCCAAAACGGCGGCGATAAGCACGAGGCGGCGCACCGTACCTTCGATAACCCATTCGACGCTCCCGATGATCCGTTCACCGAGATACGCGCCCAGGGCTCGGATGCCCCGCCGGGAATCACCGGTTTTGAGGTCGCGAAGGTAGCGCCCGGCGGCCGCAGGTACGAGCGTAATGGCCACGACCATCGACATCAGTATGGAGGCCGAGATTGCAATCGCGATATCCGAATACAGCTGGCCGGCTTCCTCGTCGACGAATACCACCGGCAGGAAAACAAACACGGTGGTCAGCGTCGATGCGAGAACCGCCGGCCATACTTCCCTGACTCCCGACACTGCCGCGCGCAGACGATCTTCTCCTTCGACGATCTGACGGTAAATGTTTTCCAGCACGACGATGCTGTTGTCGAGCGTCATCCCGATCGCAAATGCGACGCCGGCCAGCGATATGACATTGATGGTACGGCCCGCAAGCATGAGACCAAAAAAGGCAACGATCGTGCATATGGGGATCCCAATTGCGCCGATAAGCGTAGCCCAACCCGAGGCTAGAAACAGATACAGCACGATGATCGCGAGCCCGGCGCCGATAAGAAGATTCCGGGCGACGACCGCCACTGCGTCTTTTACATATTGGACGTCTTCGCTCGAGAGCACTACCCGGAGGCCGCGCGCCGCCAATGCTCCGGTGTTGATTTCGGCGACTGCTTCCATGACCTCGTCCATTACCGTGACGACGTTCGCCCCGATCATGCGGCGTACGCCGATAGTTACATTCGGGTCGCCGTTCGCGTAGGAGACGGTCCTCACCTCGAAGCTGTCGAGTTTTGCGTAGCCGACGTCTCTTAGTCGGATAGGCACGCCGTTACGGCGGGCGATGATGAGGTCTTCGATTTCCTCCACGTGCTCGAAACGGCCCAGCGTGCGGACGATATAGCGCCGTTTACCGGCATCGAGATCGCCCCCGGAAACGTCCCGGTTGCGGCCCCGGATCGCGTTGCGCAATTGCAGTAGCGTGATCTGGCGCTCGGCCAGACGAGCGGGGTCGACGTAGATTTGTATTTGGCGCTCGGCGCCGCCCCAGACCGCGACCTCCGCGACCCCCTTGACGCGTTCGATCGCGGTGGCAACGTGGTCTTGAATGAAATCGCGCATGACTCTCACGTCGACGTTCTTCGGATTGCCGGGAAGCGGCGTCACGCGGAAGAACATGAAGGGATTATTCGACGTAGATGTCGTCACGATCCGCGGCTCGTCTACATTCTCCGGATATTCCGGAACTTGGGACAGCGCGTTGTTAACCCGGATCAAAACGTCGTTCAGGTCGATGCCGTGCGGAAACTCAAGTTCGATGTGGCCCGAGCCGGTACTCGCTTGCGACACCATTCGGTCGAGGCTCGGAATATTTCGCAGATAGTCCTCCTGTTCGATGATGATTTCTTTCTCGATATCCTGAGGGGTCGCACCGGGCCACGAGGTCCGCACGGAGATGACCCTTGCATCGAGGTCCGGAATCATCTGTTTGGGAACGCGGTAGACGGCGTTGATTCCGAATACACACACGACCAGGATCGCGACCGTGAGGATGACCGGCTTGTTAACCGCGAATTCGAACATTCCCGATCAAATATCCATCGGTGTATCCTCCGCCACGGTCACTGTCTGACCAGGGCGCAGGATTTCGTTTCCGCGGACGACGACCCGGGCTCCCGGCTCGAGGTCGCCGCTGAGAACCTCAATATTGTCGTGATATGTGCGGCCGGTCTTGATCTCGCGAGGTTCGGCTTTCGTGACGCCGTCTTCGACCGCGATCGTCCACACCGTCTCTGTCCCATCCGGGCGTCGGACCACCGCGTCCCGGGGTACGATGAGCGACGGGTGATCGGCATCGTCTTCGATCTTTACAACGATGCGTGCCGACATCCCCGGTGCGAGCAGCTCTTGGTCATTGTTGAGGTCGATGCGGATGGGGAACGTTCGTGCCGCGCTGTCGCTTACTGGAATTGTCACGCTTACGGTAGCCTCGAACACTTGTTCGGGCAGCGAGTCAAAGCGGATCGCTACCCGAGTGCCGGGCACGACGCGACCGAAATAAAACTGCGGAACCGGCGCTTCGAGCCGCAGGTAACCGATTTCGACTAGGTCGACGAGAGCGGTACTCGTTTCGACCCATTGCCCCACTTCAACCAGTTTCTTGCTGATCAGTCCGTCAAATGGTGCACGAACCGTGTGCCGCTCAAGCAACGCTTGCGCCCTGCGGTCTTCGGCATGTGCCTGTGCGAGCCCAGCCCGGCCGATGTCAATTTCGGCACGGGCGGATTCAACGTTGGTCTTTGGTACGTGCTGTTGTTTCGCAAGCTCCGTCAGCTCTGCGTACCGGCGCTCGGCGTCGGCAAGTCGGGCCCGGGCTTCCGCCACCTCCGCATCGGCGCGTGATTTCGCGATCGACGCTAGTTCGTTGTTTAGCGTTAATACGACTTCACGCTTCATGATGTGATCGCCGTCGTCTACCATCAGGTTCTCGATAACGCCTTCGACTTCCGCCGATAGGCGGGAGACGCGGCGTGCCTGCAGGTTCCCGGTAAGGACAATTTCTTCGGCGATTATCGCGCGCACGGTCCTTACGACGCTTACCGGGATGGAGTTCTCGGCCCCCGCGACTGTCCCTGCGATCAGAGCGCTCACTAGCGCGAGAATCAAATGCAAAAATTTCATGGCTTTGGGTGTCAAAGTCGTCCGGCGGCTGTCGCAAGAATTATCCACCGCGGCGCATACGTACAATTCTTACTATAGGCTCCAGTTACATTAGCTGATGTTCCCCATGTATGCTAGACGGCCTGATTCGCCCCAATACAGTGGCCGTTTCGCCAGCGGTCCACACTTCTATAGAGGCACGGATGAAAATGATTCGAAGGTCGCGAGTCGCTCGCTGCATCGCCGCGGCTTGTCTCGCGCTCGCCTCCAGTGCCGGTGCGCTCGGTGCGGGATCCGGGGCAACGGCAGAGAAATCGATTATTGACATTCATGTGCACGCCGCAGGGACGGGCGCCCGCGGCAGCGGTTGTTATCTTGCCCCGGAGTTGCAGAACAGTTACAAATTCCGCTGGTATTTGAATGCTTTTGGGGTGAGCCGCGGAGAGTTGGACGCGCATGGGGACCGGGTCGTTTTCCGACGGATTGCCGAACGCGTAAGAAAATCCGAGAGCGTGCACAAGGCGGTCGTTTTGGCGATGGATGGTGCGATCGGTGAAAACGGAGAATTGGATCGCGCAAAAACGCAAATCTACGTGCCGAACGAATTTGTGATGCGTGAAACGAGCCGCTACGAGAATCTGTTGTTCGGCGCTAGCGTCAACCCCTACCGGCCCGACGCCCTTGAACGTCTGTACTCGGTGAAAGAAGCCGGCGCCGTCCTCGTGAAGTGGATCCCCGCGATCATGGCGATCGATCCATCGGACCCGGCGATAGTCCCGTTCTACGAGGCATTGGTCGAACTCGACCTGCCGCTACTCGTCCACGTCGGGCAGGAACGTTCTTTCGGCGTCGCCGATGACGCTCTGGGCGATCCCGTTCGATTGAAACTTCCACTCGATGTGGGCGTAACGGTGATCGCCGCGCATATTGCGACGACTGGTAAGAACGAAGGCGAAAGAAATTTCGAGCGCCTGCTCCCGTTGTTCAAGCGTTACGCGAACCTCTATACGGAGATTTCGAGCCTCACCCAGATAAATAAGCTCGGCTACTTATACGACGCTCTGGCTGTTCCCGGCCTTACCGAGCGGATGCTTTACGGCAGCGACTGGCCGCTGCAGTTTTTTCCACTCGTCTCGCCGTGGTATCAGATCGGCCGCGTCAGTATCGGCGAAATACTCAGAATCGGGAGTTTGAAAAACCAATGGGATCGTGACGTGGCTCTTAAGCGTGCAATGGGTGTACCAGAAGGTGTCTTTGCGCGCGCTCGTTCAGTCTTAAAAATACCCTGATCGGGTCTCGTTTTGTCCCTCGCGCTTATACCCGCGCCCGTCACCCCGGGCTCGACTCGGGGCCGGTATGACGGTGACGATGAATGGCCGCCGGCCCTTATTCCGAAACGGACGGTTTTGAACGCAAGGCGGCGTTCCACGAATTAATCAGAGGTTCCTTAGCCCAAAACCTCTTCGAGAAAGTTCATCAGGGCGATCCACGAGCGGTGATCGGCCGTGGCGCTATAAGCTATGCCGTTGCCGACGTCGTTGGCGTTACGATTCGTGAAAGCGTGCATGGTGTTGCCATACGCATGCAGCTGCCAGTCTGCACCGTTCTGTGTTAGTTCCTTTTCGATAGCCACGACGTCGTCGACCGGTACCATCGGGTCGTCATTACCATGAAGTATGAGGACTTTTGCGGCTATAGCGGTTCCGTTGGTGTTTCCCGGTTGGCCCAGAAGGCCGTGGAAACTCACGACGCCCCGGATATCGGTCCCGACCCGCGCGAGGTCTAAAACGGAAAGTCCACCGAAACAGTAGCCGACGGCGGCGATCCTGTCGCTGTCGACTTCCGGCTGCTCGCGCAGTGCGTCCAGCGCTCGCAGCATCCGCTTTTGCAATAGGTCACGGTTGTCGAGTAGCGGTTGCATCAACCGTCCGTTCTCTTCCGGTCCGCCGCCGACAACTCCCTTGCCGTACAAGTCGAGCGCAAAACCCACATACCCTTGTCCTGCCAGAATGCGGGCTTTGTCACACACGAATTCGCTGCGACCCTCCCAGGTATGCGCAATCAGTATTGCCGGACCCGGTTTTTGGCTTGCTTCGTCGAGGGCCATGTACGCTTCCAATACGGTGTCGTCATGTTCGTATTCAATGTATCTCTCAATCATCTTTCGTAAACCTTTCAAAGAGAAAACTGACCGTTTAAGGAACCTCTGACTAATTGTGGGGCGGTCGGATTGTGATTCAACACTATTCAGGTCGAGGCGCGGTGCGCAGGTTCCCTAAGATTGTCGGCAAGCGCCGCAACGGCGAGATGGACGATTTTGAACACGATGCGGCGCTCCAAGAATGAATCAGAGGTTGCTTAGAGCAGGTTATACTTTTTCTGTCGATCCCGCAGGGGTCCCGTCAAGAACAGATGATGGCGGACTATCTCGGAATGCGTACCGACAGTCGCGGACCGTTCCCCGTGATTTCTGTTGTCGGTTACGTCGAGAAAGAGCAACTGCGTCATCGCCCGGGCCGTCAAAAAACTGCGCCGACTGGATTATTTCGGACGGGCGTTGTCACGCGGGTTTGATGCGGCGCAACAAATTTCTCCGAGCTATCGCTGACGGCGATCGGCTTCTCAATTCTCGGGTAAAATCTGGGACACGGTGAGTCGTAGCCGGACAGGAATGTAACCTCGTCACAAAAACGGCCATCTTCCGGAGTATTCATTGGGTGTCAACTCTATACTTTACCAGTCGCCGGTCGATAAAGAAGTGATCCGAGGGAAGGAAGGTTCGACCAACACTCGCAGGATCGGGAGCGAATTCAACGTGCAATCGGGCTTGAGATGCTCAACGTTACGCAATTGCTGACGACAGAAGTCGCGACGCGGCTAGATGTCGTTTTCGATGCGATGTTTGGCAAAAACGAGCGGCAATACGTCCAACACGCCAAGGATGTAGCGGCGACCGCGCTCGGCCACATCGCGACGAGCGACGCGCTCTATCACAACGTCGAGCACACCGTTCACGTAACCATGGTCGGCCTCGAGATCCTCAAAGGCAAGCAACGCATCGGGCAGGAGGTCACGCGAGGCGATTGGTTGAATGTGGTGATTGCGCTTTTTTGTCATGACATCGGCTACGTTCGCGGGATTTGCCGTAACGATGATGGCGAGCGGCTCGCAAACGGTGTCGGCAGACAGTCGACGCGTGTCGCGACGGGGCGCAGCGACGCGGCACTGATGCCGATACATGTGGACCGCGGCAAACGATTTGTCGAGGAGCATTTTGGCGATCTGGAAATAATCGATATTCTCGAGATACAGGCCTGTATCGAACGCACTCGATTTCCGGTACCGATTGGGCCCTCCTATCAATGCAATGGAGACTACCCGGGCCTTGTTCGCGGCGCGGATCTGATCGGCCAACTCAGCGATCCCCGTTATTTGAATAAACTCGCAGCGATTTTCTACGAGTTTGAAGAGGTTGGCCTGAACGAAGGTATGGGCTACGGGATGCCCGGGGACCTTATGGCCGCTTATCCATCGTTCTTCGAGAAAAATGTCGAGCCGTTTATTTCCGATTCGGTTCGCCTCCTAGAAACGACCATCGAAGGGCGAGAAATCTTGGGATACCTCTACGGCAACCTGGACGCTGCTCGTCAGCCGGATTCGTTGGCAATGGTCGCCGGGAGCAGGTAGCAATTCCGTTCGCGTCGGGTACACTCAGCTGCCTGATCCCCCTAAGGAACGTCTGAATAAGGCATCGATTTGAGAGCTGCGGTCGCGATTCAT
>CAZFZX010000007.1:0-59127 GCA_964523765.1 uncultured Enterobacteriaceae bacterium | reverse complement strand
GGGACCACCCGAGTTCAATTTAACTGCTCAGTATTTCTGCTCCGTTATTTAGCCGCTGCGAGAGAATTAGTTACCTCTATGAACATAGCATGTTTGGATTTTGAAGGTGTATTGGTGCCCGAGATCTGGATCGATCTGGCGGAACGGACGAGTATAGAGGAATTCAAGCTAACCACGCGCGACATCCCCGATTACGATGAGTTGATGACCTGCCGGCTGCGTCTCATGCGCCAACACGGGCTTCGTTTCGCTGATATTCAGGCAGCGGCCGATTCGCTCGAGCCTTTCGCCGGGGCGGCAGATTTCTTGGACCGTCTGCGTTCCAAATTTCAGGTCGCCATCCTTTCAGACACCTTCTACGAGCTGGCCGGTCCACTGGTACGCAAGCTCGGTTACCCGATGCTGTTATGTCACCGGCTCGAGATCGATTCAGATGACCGTATAGCCGGTTACCGCCTGCGTCAACCCGATCCGAAACGCGCGTCAGTCAAGGCTTTCAAGTCACTACACTACAAAGTTCTCGCGGTCGGCGATTCGTACAACGACATGTCGATGCTGGAGGAAGCCGATTTCGGGATCCTGTTTCGTCCGCCGGACAACGTCGTCGCCGACTACCCGGATTTCGCGGTCGTGCGGAGCTACGCCGACCTCCAGAACGCTCTAGAGGCCGTTCCCTAAGCCCGCATCGCGCCCGCTAACGCTGTGGGCGTGGGATAGACGACCGACTGCTCGCAGATCCCAATGCGCTATGGCCCACTCGATGATCTCTTCGGGCCGAGCGTCCAAAAGGACCCTCGGCGGTTCTTGGCGCAGGAAGCAGAGTGTTTCAAACAGTACTTTCGATGGTGCGCCGACGTCGATCGGTTTGGCGAAGGTCTGTTTACTCAACTTGGTACCGGCCGCGTTCAGTACGACAGGAAAGTGTGCGTAAGCGGGAGTCTCGAGTCCCAACGCCGTTTGCAGATAGATCTGCCGTGGCGTTGACTCGATCAGGTCGACGCCACGCACGATCTCGGTTACCCCAGCGGCGGCGTCGTCAACGACAACGGCAAGATGATAAGAGTACAGGCCGTCGGCGCGTCGAACTACGAAGTCGCCGACTTCGTCGCCGAGGTCCTGTCGGTATTCGCCCTGCACGTCGTCTTCGAAACGGAGTTCGCCCGCCTCGACCCGTAAACGCACGGAGCGCCCGAATCGTCCCGGAGCGACGCCTGTGCGACACGTTCCGGGGTATCGGCCACTGGCGAGTTGTTTGCGGGTGCACGCGCAGGGGAAAGTCAAAGCGGCAGCATCTAGTTGAGCTAGCGCCTCATCGTACGCACCGCTGCGCCGACTCTGAAAAGTTACCGGGCCATCCCATTCGAGCCCCAAGGCCTCTAGCGCATCGAGGATCGCCGCGCCCGCGCCCGCTTGCTCGCGCGGCGGGTCGATGTCCTCGATACGAATGTGCCAAAGTCCGGCCTGCGCACGCGCCTGGAGAAAGCTCGCCACAGCCGCAACGGCCGAACCGAAGTGTAATGGTCCGGTCGGAGACGGGGCAAATCGGCCGATATAGCCCGTAGCACAATGACCGTCTGACACGACGCAGCTTATATCAACGGACTATTCTATTCGTCGGTGAATTCATCGACGTAGAGTGCCGTCGCCGCCGCCACACCGACTGGCATGGCAATGAAATTGACGATCGGAATCATCGTCATTGCCATGATCGTGCCACCGAACCCAAGCGCCAGTTTGCGCCGCGTCTGCAGCCTGGCTTTGACTGCCGGGAACGGCTGACCGTGATTCCCGAGCGGACAATCGACGTATTCAATGGCCATCATCCAGGCGCCGAACAGGAACCACAGGGGCGCGGCAACCAGGTTGATGCCCGGGACGATAAACAGCAACAGACAGGGGATCGCCCACAGCAGGAAATAGACGAGTTTTCGTATCTCCGCGCCGATCGTACGAGCAATTTCGGCCCCGACGGTCGCCCAACTGAAGGGAACCTCGTCGGTCCGTCCGGTTAGGTGCCGTTCGACCGCGGCCGCCAATAGACCGTTGAAGGGGCTCGCGATCAGATTTGCTAGAATCGTGAACCCGTAAAATACGATCAGCAGGGCGGCCACGGCAAACAAAGGCCACAGCAGGTAGCGAAGCCAGTCGAGCCAACTCGGTAAAAACTCATCCATGACGTAATCGATCCCTGCGACGAAGCAGAACACCCCAGCCGAGAAAAGCACGATATTGACGAACAGCGGGGTGAGGACGAACAATCTGATCTTGGGTTCACGGATCAACAGGATTCCCCGCCAAACGTAGCCGGCACCGACCCGCAACCGATTCGTTTGCTCATGCGCCGTCACGGCAACTGCACCAACGGGGCGGCCTGCCAGCCGGGGGCCACGAACTCAGCGGTGACAGTGGGATAGGTGCCGCCGCGGACGTTAAATTCGGCTGTTATCCGAGCGAACCGAGGTTGGCAAGCAACGACGACGTCGTCGAGGATCCGGTTCGTGATCGCTTCGTGAAAAGCACCCTGATCGCGGTACGACCCTATGTAGAGCTTCAGCGCCTTGAGTTCGATGCAACTCTCGGCCGGGACATACTCCAACAGAATACTGGCGAAATCGGGCTGCCCGGTTAATGGGCACAAACAGGTAAATTCGGGCAACTCGATGCGGATGGTGTAATCACGCTCGGGTTTCGGATTGGGGAATGTTTCAAGGCTTCCGTTTGGTGCTGTCGTCACGGGTGATCGAATTCCGTTTTGGTGGACACGGATTAAGATAGCACAGCGTCTGTTTGTGCATCCGCCCTCAAGCGCCGCCGCTGGCGGCGCCCGACTTCAGCGGCCCGAACACGACCGGGGAGGCGTCGACTGGTCGCGAAAATTTTTATCAGGCGCGCTCCGAAGCCGACTTATGAAAATTCTATTAAACTATTATAAAATATATAGTTATAGCGTTTATTTAAAGTTATTTATATTATTATGCGGCGCCTTTCCCATAAGGTATGCTTTGCCCTCTATGCGCATCATTAAAATCAAGCTGTCCGGCTTCAAATCTTTCGTCGATCCAACCACCCTGACTCTGCCCGGCAACCTCACCGGTATCGTCGGCCCGAACGGTTGTGGCAAATCCAATATCATCGACGCTTTAATGTGGGTAATGGGGGAGTCCTCCGCCAAGCAACTGCGAGGCGACTCTATGGCCGACGTAATTTTCAACGGGTCCAATTCGCGGAAACCGGTCGGGCAAGCGTCGGTGGAAATCGTATTCGATAATACCGACGGAACCGTCGGCGGAGAGTACGCCGGTTACGGCGAAATTTCGATCAAGCGTTCGATGAGCCGCGACGCGGTGTCCACCTACCAACTCAATGGCACACGATGCCGGCGCAAGGACGTAACCAACGTGTTTCTCGGTACCGGCCTCGGTTCCCGCGGCAGTTATTCGGTGATCGAACAAGGGATGATATCGCGTGTGGTGGAAGCCAGGCCCGAGGAACTGCGGGGATTTCTGGAGGAGGCCGCCGGGATCTCGAAATATAAGGAGCGCAGGCGCGAAACAGAGAACCGCATTCGACACACCAAAGAGAATATCGAGCGGCTCGACGACATCCGCGAAGAAATCACGAAACAGTTATCGCATTTGCAACGACAGGCACGGGCGGCCGAACGCTATCAGTCCCTGAAACAGGAAGAACGGTTGACCGATGCCGAGCTGTTGGCGCTGCGCTGGCGCGCTATTGAAAAATCTCGATCGGAGCAGGCTCGCCAAATCGCGTTACTGGAGACCGAGGTGGAAGCAGCGACCGCGGAACTACGCGGCATCGAGGCGGCGCAAACAAAAAAGCGCGAGGAACAAACGCGAGCTACTGACGCTTTCAACCAGGTGCAAAGTGATTTCTATGCCAGGAGCGCAGAAATTTCGCGGTTGGAACAAGCGTTACAGCACTCCGAAGAACGGAAGAATTCCCTGGAGCAGGATCTGGAACGGGCCGGCAAAGAACTGGATGAAATGAACCGTTTGCTTCAGGTCGATGGTACGGCTATCGAGGAAATCGACACGGAAATTCTACGCCTGGAGCCGGATTTCGCCGCGCGCGATCAAGTGGCCGAAGCGGCCACGGAAAAACTGCAGAGCGCAGAAGAAAACGCCCGGACCTGGCAGCGTGAATGGGATGCATTCAACAACGATCGCGCCGATGCGGCCCGCTTGGAACACGCCGAGCAAGTTCGTTTGGAGCATCTTCGGGAAGGGGTGAGCGGAGCTCGCGCGCGAATGGACGGCCTGTACTCCGAGCAAAAAGGGATCACGACGGCGGAGCTGGAGACGGCAATCAATAGCTTGCGCAGTGAACTTTTGGCAACCGAACAGGCGCAGGACGAATTACTGGTCAGGCGTGACGCTATAAAATCGGACCTCCAGGAAGCCCGCGGGCGAACCTATCGTTACGGGGACGAATTGCATGAACTGCGTACCGAACTGGAGACCTTACGCGGCACGGAGGCGTCTTTGTCCGCTCTCCAGGACGAAACTCTCCGACGCGACCAGGGCGAGCTGCAATCGTGGTTGGAGAGAATCGGGTTGAACGATGGCAAGTTGCTGGCAGAGCAAATCGACATCGACGGTGGATGGGAGATGGCGGTCGAAATGGCGATCAGGGTACCGCTCGGCGCTATCTGTCACCGAAATGGCGTCGAGCGGGTACTCGGTGCTGACGTATCGGACCTCCCGAGCACTCTCGCGACTTTTGTGGATGGCCGCACTGGCCCTGAAGCGGCCGGATCGCAATCCGGCGCGAGGCGACTGTCGGACAAAGTGCGCTCTGACTGGCCGGTCACCAGCCTGCTTGCCGGCGTGTACGCCGCCGAAACCGTTGAACAGGCCGAAGACCTAGCCAAGCGGTTGTCGGCTCAC
Source organism: uncultured Enterobacteriaceae bacterium (assembly GCA_964523765.1). Classification (GTDB taxonomy): domain Bacteria; phylum Pseudomonadota; class Gammaproteobacteria; genus UBA11873. The sequence goes on along the minus strand of CAZFZX010000007.1, from coordinate 54,220 downwards.
GAATCGGTGATCACCCGTGACGGCTACTGGATTGGGGCGAATTGGGTGCAGATCCGGGGTGCTGCAGGAGAGGACACCGGCATCCTCCAGCGCGAACGCAGCCTGGAAGAATTGCGTCGCAAATGCTCGGCGGCGATGACCGAAATACGGGAAGTTCAGGAGGCCTTCGATACCGCGCAACGGGCGCTCGACAACAGTGAGACACGGGAAATCAGTGTCGACGAAGCGCTGCAGGAGGCGATGCGAAATACGACGGAGCTCAAAACCGAGCTCGCGCGTCAGGAAACCTCGCTCGAGCGTCAGCGAGAGCGCGCGGCGACGATCGAAAGCGAAATCGGCGCGCTGGAAGAACAATCGCTCGGAGGAGAATCGGCGGTGGCAGCGGCGTTGGAGAGCCTGCGGGAAATCCAGGAGGAATTGGGTCGACTCGAACATACGGACGCAGCCCTCGTAGCCTCGCGGACGGCGGTTCAGGAGGCGTTGGACGCGGCGCGTAGCGCTTGGCGGGAGGCCCGTGAGTCCCGCCACGAAACCGCATTGAAGCTGGAGGGCCTGCGCTCGAGCAGGGAATCGTTGAAACTTGCGCTTTCTCGAAACCAGGAGCAGCGCCGGGAACTCGACGCACGCCGTGCGGCGCTCGAATCGGCGGCGCTTTCGGCCCTGGTCCCGCAAGACGCGCTACGTGAACAACTGGAGCAGGGGCTAGCGGCGCGCGCGGACTCCGAAAAAGAATTGGCCGAGGCGCGCAAGACCTTGGAAACTTTCGAGCACGAGACCAAAGAAACCGACGAGGCGAGGTTGCAAGCGGAACGCGTGGTAGAAGCACGGCGTGAAGTGCTCGACCAGGCACGTTTGGACGAACGCGGCGTTCAAGTGCGCCTGCAGGAATTGGCGGCGCGTATCGAACCAACAGAGTTCGAGATAACGCAATTGCTCGAAGCGCTGGATACACAAGCCGATGAGGAAGCCTGGGAGGAGCGCCTCGCCCGGGTCCGGCGTCGCATCGACCGGCTCGGACCGATCAATTTGGCGGCAATCGACGAGTTTTCGCAGCTCTCCGAACGTAAAGAGTACCTGGATAAACAGCACAACGACCTGACCCAGGCCCTGGATACGTTGGAGGGAGCAATTCGCAAAATCGACCGGGAGACGCGAACCCGATTTAAAGAGACCTTGGACAGCGTCAATGCCGGATTGCAGTCGATGTTCCCGGTCCTGTTCGGGGGAGGACATGCGTATCTCGAGCTGACAGGCGACGACCTACTCGAAACCGGCGTTACGGTAATGGCGCGGCCGCCCGGAAAGCGTAACAGCACGATTCATTTGCTGTCAGGCGGAGAGAAGGCACTCACCGCACTGGCGTTTGTCTTTTCTCTGTTCGAACTCAATCCGGCACCTTTCTGCCTGTTGGATGAAGTCGATGCGCCACTGGACGATACGAACGTCGTGCGCTTATCGAAGATGCTGAGGACGATGTCTCAACGGGTTCAATTCATCTGTGTAACGCACAACAAGATCACCATGGAAATCACGGAGCAGCTCGTCGGTGTCACAATGGAGGAACCGGGTGTGTCGCGATTAGTGTCGGTTAATATGGAGGAGGCAGTGGAAATGGCTGCCGCCGGTTAACGACGATCGCGAAGCCGGCCGTTGCCGGGCCGCTGATCGCTCGCCATACTGAGGTTGTATTCGTTTTTCAAAGATGCTCGAGTCCCTATTCACATTGCGTTTCGTCCTGCTGATTATCGGCGCTTTGTTCGTGGTTGGCTTCTATATTTGGGGCAGCACAAAAAGTAGGCGCAACACCAGAATCAAGTATGATCCGCACCACGCTCGTTTCGATCCGCCCAAACGCCGGTCGAGTCTGCAGGCCAAGACGAACCCGACACGAGCGAAGCTCGAACCAAGTCCCGCTGAAACCGTCGATGATGTAGTCGTTGCAGACTCCGAGCCAATCGGGGAACTTCCGACAATTACGCGCGAGGGAGACGACGAATCGCCTCCACGGCCGCCGAGGAGTAAGGATGCGCAACTGGAATTGACCTTCGACACAGAAGCGGCGATTCTCGGCAAAAGCGGGGCTGGAGAGGAACCCGAAGAAGCCATCATTGCATTCTATGTGCGGCCTCCCGACGGGCACGAATTTGCCGGCCCCGCGATCGTTCGAGCGATGAACAGCGTCGGGCTCCGCTTCGGCGAAATGGACATTTTTCATCATTTCGGTGCTGGCGAGCTGCGTGCGGATTCACCACTATTCAGCGTCGCTAACATGATGGAGCCGGGGCATTTCGACCTTCACGAAATTGAAAATTTCGCAACTCCGGGCTTGGCTATGATTCTCCGCCTACCCGGGCCCCTCGACGGGGCGGTCGCTTTCGAACTGTTTTTGAACACCGCGCAACGCCTTGCTGAAGCGCTGTCGGGAGATCTTTACGGCGATCCCCAGACTTTGTTGGACAGCGCAATGATCGACAACATGCGACGCAGCGCCGCCCCATTTGCAAATGCCGGCTAAGCGTATTCGCGAGTTACGCGAGGAAATCGAACGGCATAACTTTCGCTACTACGTTCTGGACGATCCGGCGGTTTCGGATGCCGAGTTCGACGTTTTGATGCGCGAACTCGAAACGCTCGAGCGAAAACACCCCGATGAGGTGACCCAAGGCTCGCCGACACAACGAGTCGGTGGCGAGCGCTCGTCGGTGTTCACGGAAGTCGCGCATTTGCTACCGATGCTGTCGCTCGCGAACGCGTTTGACGAAAAGGAATTCCTCGAATTCGATCGGCGAGTTCGGGAAAAGCTCGATCGTGACGAGATCGAATACGTTGCCGAAACGAAACTGGACGGGCTGGCCATCAGCCTCGTTTACGAGCACGGGGCGCTCATCAGGGCGGCGACACGAGGTGACGGAAACACGGGCGAAGACGTTACAAGGAATGTATGCACGATCGACGCAATTCCGTTCCGCTTGGATTGTGACGACAGCCCGCCGATGCTCGAGATCAGGGGCGAAATATTCATTGCTAAAGCAGATTTTGAGGCTCTCAATCGAGCGCAGCGCGTCAAAGGAGCCAAGATGTTTGCCAACCCCCGAAATGCGGCCGCGGGCAGCCTGCGACAACTCGATCCCAAAATAACTGCCGCCAGGCCGCTTTCCATCTGCTGCTATGGGATCGGGTTTGTCGAAGGTGTATCGCCAGCCACGACTCATTTTGGCGTTCTGCGTTACCTCGCGGGAGTCGGCGTGCCGGTTTCACCGGAGACCAAGGTGGTCGGCGGAATGGACGAGTGCTTCGACTATTACCGGCGCTTGAGCGAACGGCGCCGGGACCTTACCTACGAAATCGATGGGGCAGTATTCAAAGTAAACGACTTGAGTGATCAAGAACTCTTGGGGACCGTCGCGAAAGCGCCGCGCTGGTCTATCGCCTACAAGTTCCCGCCCGAAGAGGCGACTACTGTCGTTACCGCGATCGACGTGCAAGTCGGCCGCACCGGCCAGTTGACACCGGTAGCCCGGCTCGATCCGGTTTTTGTTGGCGGTGCGACGATCACCAATGCAACCCTGCATAACGAAGACGAGATCAGCCGCAAAGACGTTCGGGTCGGCGACACCGTAGTAGTACGACGCGCCGGCGATGTGATCCCGGAAGTCGTCAGGGTGATCGCGGCGCTGCGCCCCGATGACAGCGTCGCGTTCTCGATGCCGGACGCCGTTCCGGAACAGGCTCTCGCCCAGCGTATTCAATCCGTCATTCATTTCGCGTCGCGCAAAGCCATGGACATAGAAGGGCTCGGCGGCAAAGTGATCGAACAATTGTGTCGGGAGGGACTGGTCGAGGATCCCGGCGACCTTTATGGGCTCACGCTGGAACAACTCCAGAGCCTCGATCGCTTGGCGGAGAAATCTGCAAAAAACCTGCTCGCCGCGCTCGAGCGCAGCAAACGAACGACCCTTTCCCGATTCCTGTACGCACTGGGTATTCGCGAGGTCGGTGAAACGACCGCCGCGAATCTGGCCGCGGCGCTTCGCACGATCGAGGCGATCCAGAGTACGGATATCGAGACGCTTCTGGAAATTTCGGATGTCGGGCCTGTCGTCGCGGCATCCGTCCGCGACTTCTTCGATTGTGGCGAGAATCTGAACATGATTCGGCGCCTCGTCGACAATGGGGTAGGTTGGTCCGAGTTCGAAGAACCGGCAGAAAACGATACGGCCTTCAGGGGCCGCACGATCGTATTGACCGGAACGCTGCTGTCTATGACCCGAGACGAAGCGCGCCAAAAACTCCGCGACAGGGGCGCGAAAGTCACCAATAGCGTATCGAGCAGTACGGACCTGGTTGTAGTTGGTTCGGACGCCGGGGGGAAAGCGGAAAAGGCGAAGGTGCTCGGTGTCGAGATGATTGAGGAGAAGCAATTGGTCGAGATGTTAGGCGAATAACGGGTGATCCGACCAGGGATCCCAGGCAGGCTCCGGAACGTCGCCGTGTACTCAAAATCGTCCGGATCCACGCTGCGGCACACACCAATGATCGAATTGACCCATCGCCCGAGGGTCGCATCGTTGATGCGAATGTGTATCGCCGCACCGCTATCGGCGCCGCATTAGTCAGAGGCCCCCTGCACGCGGTTTCGACCCTTCGCCTTCGCGCCGTAAAGCATTTTATCGGCCCTACAAAGTAAATCGGTAGGCGTATCGCCTTGGTGAAACTCCGCGACTCCACCGCTTATTGTGACACTGCCGTGGTTCGCCATCCCGTCGAGCTTGAGTGCAGCGACCGCAACGCGGACGCGTTCGGCTAAGTAGACAGCGCCGTCGCCTTCGGTGTTCGTCAAGATCACGACGAATTCTTCACCGCCGTAACGGGAAACGACGTCGCTGTCGCGGGTGCAATTCACTATGACGTCGGCAACCGCACGCAGCACGACGTCCCCGGCCACGTGGCCGAAGCTATCGTTGATCGACTTGAACAGATCCACGTCGAACATGATGACCGAGAGTGGATTTTTGTGGCGTTCGGTTACGGTTATCTGCTGTTTCAGGTACGCATCCATACTCGCTCGATTCTTAACGCCGGTGAGCGGGTCTTTGAGTGCCTGAGTTAAGGCCTGCTCGTATAGCAGAGCATTACGCAACGGATAGAGCAGCGCGCACAGAAGCGCCTCGAGCAACTCCTGGTCCCGCTCGGTCAGCGATCGCCCGCGGGTGAACACGACCTCGCCGAGATGGTGACCGTGCAGGTTCAACTCATAACTGCAACGGTGGATCTGGTTGCGCCCGTGTTCGATCAAGATCTGTCGCTCTCGGTTTCGGTACCGAAAGCTGATATCGCGCAATATCCGGCGGGCCTCGTTCGAGAACACTCCAATGACGTCTTTAACGTGCAGGCTCTCCTGCAGCGCGGTAGCGATCCGCAAGATCGCCGAATCGGACAGGAGTTTTTGGCGCCGCGATTTGCCCGTGTCGATCGGGAATACGCGCGTCGCCGGCCCGGGCAGGTCGGGGGGCGAGGGAAATTCGAGAGTACTGTCCGCTCGGATTGACATACGATAGCTGCTTCAAAAATTGTTTGTACCGAACTCGTAAGCGAAATTCGTGCCAAGCGTGGGCGGAGAGTGCCCCGACGGGAGCCTCCAAACTCCGCCCAGAAGCGGCTTAATTCCGTGATATAAAAAGCAACTATGCTAAAAACGAAAGGATTTTTTGCCGTGGCTTCCGATGCCCGTACGGCCGTCAAATCTCCGATTTCTCTTCAATCGTGTAGTTGCGAACGTCAAAAAAATGCCGCGGCGCGCCATGAACTACCGGCATGGGCGTCGAACTGTGGCAAGCAGTTGCCGCATGAACGGCCTCCGCGTGCCGTTAGCCCGCTATCTGAGCGTCCAAAGAAAGGCCGTGCACGTCGATGCTGTCGCGCCCCAGCAAAAACAGATACGCATTGACGATCTCTTCGGGCCGGCGCAACGAGGCGGGGTCTTCGGCGGGATACGCCTGCGCCCGCATTTCGGTTCTCAGGCGACCGGGATTCAAAGAGTTCACGCGGACCCTCCCAGAGCCGCCCAGTTCTCCGGCAAGCGTCTGCATCATGCCCTCGGTAGCGAATTTGGATGCAGCATATGCCCCCCACGTGGCTCGGCCTTTGCGTCCGACGCCGGAGGAGGTAAAGATGATTGAACCGTTGTCGCTTTTCTCAAGCAGAGGTAACAACGCCTGTAGCAGTAGGAATTGGCTGTGGAGGTTGACTTGAAATACGCGCGCCCAGGTATCCGGGTCGTAACTGGCAAGCGGCGCCATTTCACCGAGTACGCCAGCGTTGAGCACGAGATTGTCCAGGCGGCCGTATCTGGCACTCACGAGGCGCCCGATCTCGGCGTAATCTACTCCCCTCGCGCTCTCGAGGTCGGCCGGAATGATGCCGGGTTCGAAATAACCGGCCGCACCTAGTTCTTCCGCCAGTGCTTCCATCGAACCGACACTCCGTGCAAGCAATACGGTCTGAGCGCCCGCGACGGCTGCGGCAGAGCTCACCGCTCTGCCGATCCCCCGGCTCGCGCCGGTAACCAATACCACTCGCCCGTCGAGAAGTTTGGGCGGGGGCTCGTAGTCGAATAAACGTTCCTGCGGCGTCATCAGCTGAAATCACCGGCACGCAAGATCGTGTCGCGCGCGTAATTCCGATCATCGCGACTTGGATAATCGAGAGTGTAGTGAAGTCCTCGGCTCTCTCGACGTTTCAGCGCCGAACGGATAATCAACTCTGCAACTTGCACGAGGTTGCGCAGTTCGATGAGGTCGCCGCTGATGCGGAAGTTACCGTAGAATTCGCTGATTTCATTGTGCAGCAGGTCTACCCGGTTACGGGCCCGTTCCAGTCTTTTACTACTGCGAACGATGCCGACGTAGTCCCACATAAATCGCCGCAACTCATCCCAGTTGTGGGCAACCACGATTTCCTCATCGGAGTCGGTTACCTGACTTTCATCCCAAACCGGAATGTCAGGCCGGGAGGGAGTTTCGGCGATGGTAGACAGAATGGATGCGGCAGCCGCCTCAGCAATGACCAAACACTCCAATAAGGAGTTACTCGCCATACGATTCGCCCCGTGCAAACCCGTGCAGGCGACTTCACCGACGGCATACAATCCCGGCAAGGTGGTATGCCCGCGCACATCCGTTACCACGCCACCACAGAAGTAATGCGCCGCAGGGACTACAGGTATGGGCATCGAAGTAATGTCGATGCCGAAAGAGGCACATTTTTCCAACACCGTGGGGAAATGCTCGGTTAGGAAATCGACCGGTTTATGCGTCACATCGAGGTACACGTGGTCACTTCCGGTTCGTTTCATTTCGTGGTCTATCGCACGGGCAACGATATCGCGGGGCGCGAGTTCTTGACGCTCGTCGAAGCGATGCATGAACCGTTCTCCGGACTCGAGCAATAGATAGCCTCCTTCGCCGCGCAACGCTTCGGTCAGCAGGAATGACTTTGCTTTCGGGTGATATAAACAGGTCGGATGAAATTGGACAAATTCCATGTTCGAGACGGTGCAGCCCGCTCGCCAAGCCATCGCGACACCGTCGCCGGTCGCGACGTCCGGATTGCTCGTGTAGAGATAAACCTTACCCGCACCGCCGGTCGCCAGCACGCAACATTTGGCGCCTATTGTCCTGACGAGGTCCCGGTCGAGATCCAGGACATAGGCCCCGACACACCGATCGGGTGTGACCCCGAGTTTCGCGAAAGTAACGAGATCCACTGCCATATGTCGCTCGAAGATCGAAATACCGGGATGGGCGCGAACCCTTTCAATCAAAGTGGTCTCGATTACCCGGCCGGTTGCGTCCGCGGCATGCACGACCCGGCGGCGACTATGGCCGCCTTCACGCGTCAAATGGAAATCCACGCTACCGTCTGGAGATTGTTGAGTGGTGAACGGGACCCCTTGCTCGATCAACCATTCGATCCGCTCTCGACCTCGCTGCACAATGAACTCGGCGACATCGACCCGGCACAAGCCTGCTCCCGCATCGAGGGTATCGGCTACATGAGACTCGATAGAATCAGTCTGGTCGACGACCGCAGAGACACCGCCTTGCGCGTAGAACGTCGCGCTCTCCTCCAGAGACGATTTGGAGACGATAGCAACGTCGACATGATCGGCCAACGCCAATGCCAGGCTCAGACCCGACGCACCGCTGCCGACGATCAGCACATCGAAGTCTGAAGTAGATTTCGTCACGGTAACCCGAACGCCGAAAAGGGTCGCGGCGGTCCCTGTTCAGCGACGAAAAGGACGGGCACGACAGTTCAACCCAGGGATATCGCCGGATTCGCAAGTCTGGCTAAGCCAGGCATACCTCGAGCATCCGTCGGTGCTAGCGCCATTGTCTACCTCCCGTAACGCGGCGGCTATCAGAGCCGCCGCCAGCGCCCGCCATAGTTGGCGCCTGACGCGCCCCGAGGTTCCTTGATATAATTTCGCGGATAGTCCAATAACAAGCTAACATCCCGAAACTAATTGCATATCCGATGGTCTATGGCTCTGAGTACTTCTCGGTGTCGCCGCCATAATACAGGGAGAGGGCCCTGATGGGCGATAGCTACACCGACAAAGAGCTGGTACAGCGGGTACAGCAGGGTGACAAGCAGTCCTTTGACCTTCTGGTTCTCAAATACCAAAATCGGATCATCAAGCTTGTCTCGCGATACGTGCGCGAACAAAGCGACGCGATGGACGTCGCGCAGGAGACCTTTATCAAAGCATATCGTGCACTCCCAAATTTTCGTGGCGACAGCGCCTTCTATACCTGGCTGTACCGGATCGCGATCAACACTGCAAAGAATTATCTCGTATCGCTGTCGCGTCGGCCGGCGGAAGCCCATCTCGAGAACGCGGATGGCCAGCCGATTGACATCGAAGAATTGCAGAAAGACATCGAGAATCCGGAGAATCTGCTCTTCGCAGACCAAGTCAAACAGACCATACTGGAAGCAATGAACAGATTGCCGGAGGACCTTCGGGTTGCCATCACGCTGCGTGAAGTCGAAGGATTGACGTACGAGGAAATCGCCGAAGCAATGGACTGCCCCATCGGCACGGTCCGCTCACGGATTTTCCGGGCCCGAGAGGCAATTGACACCAAACTAAAACCGTTGTTGGAGCATTGAGCAGGGCAGGCGTTATGCAAAACGACCGAGAAACCTTATCCACGCAGATGGACGGAGAAGACCGCACTGTAGACGGGACGTTGTTGGCAGCAATTGCGGCCGATGACGAGTCGCGCGCTACGTGGGCCCGCTATCATCTCATTGGTGACGTGATGCGCGACGGTCTGATCGGGGTCGCTCCGACGGAATTCGCCGAGCAGCTGCGAGGCGAGATCGACCGGGAGCCGACCGTAATGGCACCGCGTCGGACGGCACGTCCGCTGCTTCGACCGGTTGCGGGTTTCGCCATTGCCGCGTCCGTCGCAGCACTCGCCGTCGTCGGCATCAAACAGACCGCGCCCGAACAACAGCTCAACGGCACTCCCGAAATCGCAACGACGGCACCGGCAGTCACCGAAAGTGTGCAGCTGGCGACGGCTAGACCGGATGCGAACGCACGACCGGATATCGAGGTGATCGAGGAATCGTTACCTGCGCATCGCCGACTGAACAGCTACCTCGTCAAGTTCAATGAGCAGCGGTCGAGTCTTGGCGTACCCGGCGTCAACCCGTATGTTCGTATCGTTGGCTTTGAGTCAGACTGATCCGTTCGTGAAGAAGACGACCTCGGCTCGGCGCGCAGCAGTTTTATTGATCCTATGCGCGGCCGTCCCCGGAAGTGCGCCTGCGCAGAAATTCGACGCCACGCAGCTCATGCGCCGAATGACGTCTGCAACGGAAAAATTGGGATACGACGGTGTATTCATTTATCAACGCGGCGCCCAAATCGATGCGATGCGCATCGTGCACAGATTCGATGGAGAAGGGGAACGCGAACGCCTCGTGTCTCTGTCCGGTCCGGAGCGCGAAGTCATCCGCGACGGCCGGCGGGTAACTTGCCTGTTCGCCGACGACCGCGAGGTCATGGTCGAAAAGAGCGAACCTAGGGATTTTCTGTCGCTGGGATTAGGCGAGCCGGTCGAGCAGTTGAGCGCACATTACTCGTTCGAGGTCGCGGGTCAGGATCGGGTGGCTGGTCGCGCGACGACCGTAATTACAATACTGCCGAAAGAGCACAATCGATATGGGTACCAACTTTGGATCGACGACGAGTTCGGGTTGTTGCTGCGGTCTGTCATTTTGAGTCGACTTGGGCGGGCGCTGGAGCAGGTCCAATTCGTGCAAATATCTATCAGCGAAGAATTGCCGGACAGCGCATTTGAGACCGATATCGAAGGTGCCGGCTTTACCTGGTATACGAATTCTGACGCCGACGACTCCACCGCGACCGTACGTCGGGGTTCCGGTTGGTCCGTAAAGTGGTTGCCGGCCGGATTTCAAATGCGCAACCACAAAATACAAACCATGTCACAAAGCGATATGCCCGTAAGCCACATGGTTTATTCTGACGGATTGGCGATGGTGTCGGTTTTCGTTGAAGAACTCATGGATTCTTCGGAACCTCTACAAGGGTTCTCTTCGATGGGCGCCGTCAATGCTTTCAGTCGGGTCGCTGAGAACCATCAAATTACAGTCGTCGGGGAAGTCCCCCTGCCGACGGTTCGGCAGATCGCAGGTTCGGTCGAACAAAATTAGCTCGCAATCTATCGTTATGAAATTATCTCAAATGCTCGTGCGCCCAGCGCACCTCGCGGTATTGCTATTTTTCGGAATCGGAGTTGCACCGGTCTCTTTTACGGCCGCCGCGGCAACACTATCGGGCCTCCCGGACTTTACTCCCCTGGTAAAAGCAAACCGCGCCGCCGTCGTCAATATCGGCACCACGGCCAAACGGCGTCCATCGCAGGGACCGCCACACCGTTTCCCGGGTCCCGAAGGTTCGCCGGGGGAGGATAACGCGCTACAGGACTTCTTCCGGCGCTTTTTTGGAGAAGAACCGCCAGAAGGAGGGCGCGGCGCACCGCGGCCACATTCATCATTGGGGTCCGGCTTTATCATTTCCGATGACGGTTATGTGATTTCGAACTATCACGTCGTCCGCGACGCGGAAGAAATCGTCGTCCGTTTAAGCGATCGTCGGGAGTACGTTGCCAAAGTCGTAGGCGCCGACGCGCGCAGCGATATCGCGGTACTCAAAGTCGAGGCAGAAAAGCCACTGCCGAGCTTAAAACTCGGCAAATCGAGTGAACTTGAAGTCGGGGAGTGGGTCCTCGCGATCGGTTCGCCATTCGGCTTCGATCATTCGGTTACGGCGGGTATTGTCAGCGCCAAGGGTCGCAGTCTTCCAAACGAAAATTACGTTCCCTTCATCCAAACCGATGTCGCCATAAACCCGGGAAATTCGGGCGGGCCGTTATTCAACCTCGACGGTGAGGTTGTCGGTGTGAACTCTCAGATATACAGCCGTACGGGCGGCTTTATGGGCCTCTCTTTCGCGATTCCGATTGACGTGGTCCTGGACGTGTACGAGCAGCTGCGAGACAAAGGCGCGGTCACCCGCGGTTGGCTGGGCGTTTTGATACAGGACGTCACTCGCGAGCTCGCGGAATCGTTCAAGATGAAGAAACCTCACGGCGCACTTGTCTCGAAGGTTCTCCCGGACAGTCCCGCATCGTCGGCGGGTCTCAAGGCGGGCGACGTCATTGTCAAATTCAATAACCGGGAAATTGATACTTCGGCCGAACTGCCCCCGCTCGTGGGCAGAGCTCCGGTCGGGGGCAAGACGCCTATCGAGGTGATCAGAGAGGGGAAACAAAAGCGCTTGGAAGTACAGATTGGAGAGCTTCCGAGCGACGACGAATTGGAGCTTGCGCGAGGTAGCGGTGGGCAAAAACAGTCTAATGAACGATTGAACGCAAGCGTGCGCGAACTGACAAAACCGGAGCGCGATCAGCTCGACATCAACGGCGGTGGCGTCCTCGTCGAGAGCATCGACGCCGGACCCGCTTACGAGGCGGGCGTGCGTCCGGGTGACATAATCCTTCAAATCAACTCGCAACCCGTGGGCTCGGCGGCTGCGCTCGGCGAAATCGTCGACACGCTAAAGCCCGGGGCGAGCGTTCCGGTATTGATACATAGGCAGGGCGGCCCGCTGTTTATGGCGATGAAAATGCCGGCAGATGACTGAATGCGGGTCTAGCCTGCATCCACGCAGTCGTCCGGCGGCGGAAGCGTAGCCCGCGCCTGATTAGCGCGTAGCGGGCTGTCGCCACCGACCGCTCTGAGATAGAATCGCGCGCGTCTCCCATTATCACCGCCGGCTAGGAGCGCGTCGGATTTAGGATGTCCCGCTCCACAGCAAGTAATTTGAGCTCAGGGGTTGAGCGCCTCTCGATCGCGCATGCAGCATATTAGAAACTTTTCGATCATCGCCCACATTGACCACGGGAAATCGACCCTGGCCGACCGCTTCATCCAACTGTGCGGAGGCCTCGAGGAACGCGAGATGGCCGCTCAGGTCCTGGATTCGATGGACCTGGAGCGCGAACGCGGGATCACCATCAAGGCTCAGAGCGTCAGTCTGAAATACAAGGCCGCGGACGGCGAGGTATACCAACTTAACCTCATCGATACGCCGGGACACGTGGATTTCAGTTACGAAGTTTCGCGTTCGTTGGCGGCCTGCGACGGCGCCCTCCTGGTGGTTGACGCCTCTCAGGGCGTCGAGGCGCAATCCGTCGCCAACTGCCATACCGCGATCGACCAGGGGCTGGAAGTCATTCCGGTCCTGAACAAAATCGACCTACCCGCCGCAGAACCCGAGCGAGTCGTGAACGAGATTGAGGACATCATCGGAATCGACGCCTCGGAGGCCCTCCAAATCAGCGCGAAAACAGGGCAGGGGGTCGCGCAGTTGCTCGACCAACTAGTCGATCACATCCCGCCGCCCGTCGGTGATCCTCACGCTCCGCTCAAAGCGCTCATTATCGATTCTTGGTTCGATAACTATCTCGGCGTCGTGTCATTGGTTCGCATCTTCGACGGCGTGCTGGAAACCGGCGCACCGATCGCCATGATGTCGATCGGGCGCACCGTAAACGCCGACCAGGTAGGGATATTCACACCGAAACGGGTACTCACAGAGCGACTCACGGCGGGAGAAGTAGGATTTCTCGTCGCCGGCGTCAAGGAGATCGACGGCGCCCCGGTCGGGGATACCGTCGTTTCCGCACGGCAACCCGCGGTTGAGGCACTGCCCGGCTTTCAGCAGTCGAAACCCAACGTTTTTGCCGGTCTCTACCCCATCGATTCGGGGGATTTCGAGGCGTTTCGCGAAGCGCTGGCAAAGCTCCGACTCAACGACGCGGCGCTCCATTACGAACCGGAAACTTCGGAGGCGCTGGGTTTTGGTTTTCGCTGCGGTTTTCTTGGTATGTTGCACATGGAAATCATTCAAGAGCGGCTTGAGCGCGAATACGAAATCGCGCTCATCACCACCGCCCCGACCGTCGTTTATGAGGTCGCTACCACCGACGGGGAAACACATTACATTGATAACCCGGCGCGCTTGCCACCGATCAACCTCATTGCCGAGATCCGCGAACCGATCATTCGCGCCGACATCCTCACGCCGCAGGAACACCTCGGGGCGATAATGGCCCTGAGTATCGAAAAGCGGGGGGTCCAGACGAAATTGAACTTTCTCGCGAACCAAGTCGCGATTAGTTTCGAATTACCAATGAGTGAAATGGTCGTCGATTTCTTCGACCGACTCAAATCGGCGACTCGCGGCTACGCGTCTATGGACTACGCGTTTGTCCGCTACCAGTGCGCGGACGTGGTCAAAGTAGACATCCAGATCAACGGCGAGCGAGTCGACGCGCTCTCGGTAATAGTGCATCGAGACCAATCGGCGCGTAAAGGCCGAGAATTGGCGAGCAAAATGCGCCAGATCATTCCGCGACAGATGTTCGACGTGGCTATTCAGGCAGCCATCGGCTCAAAGATAATAGCGCGTGAGAATGTTAAAGCGTTACGCAAAAACGTGACTGCAAAGTGTTATGGTGGCGACGTTACGCGTAAGAGAAAGCTGCTCGAAAAGCAGAAAGAAGGGAAGAAGCGCTTAAAACGAGTTGGGGCAGTAGAAATACCACAAGAGGCATTCATGGCCGTGTTGAGCGTAGGAAGCAAAAAGTGATCTTCGATTTTTCCGCAATTATGGTGTTCCTGGTCGCGATCAGCGGCGCCATTTGGGCTTTCGACGCGCTATTGTTAGCTCCCCGCCGAAAGGGCCAGCTCGCAGGTATTGGTAAAGGCGTCGGGGGAGATGCGGATGGGGGAGGAGACCCGCCGCTGCCTGTTGTCGTCGATTACGCCCGTTCGTTTTTCCCGATTTTTCTCATCGTCCTGATTTTGAGATCGTTTATCGTCGAACCCTTCCGCATCCCTTCCGGGTCAATGATCCCGACGTTGCTGGTCGGTGACTTTATCCTCGTGAATAAGTACAACTACGGAATTCGCCTGCCGCTAATCAACAAAAAGGTCATCGAACTAGGTACGCCGCAGCGCGGTGATGTCATCGTGTTCCGTTACCCGCAGGATCCCTCGACACCGTTCATCAAGCGAGTCGTCGGTGTCGCCGGCGACAAAGTGGTTTACCGGGACCGTCGTTTGTATATAAACGATGAAGAAATCGAGCAGGAACTCATGGGAACCTACGTCGGACTCAAGTCGGCCGCTCGACACACGGGAGCGAAACTCGTCGAAGAAAATTTGTCGGGAAGACGCCATCAACTATTATTGACCCCGAGGGGGCACAATCCGTCTTTTGCGGGCGTTGTGCCGCCAGGAAACTATTTCGTGCTCGGCGACAATCGCGATAATAGCCGCGACTCGCGCTATTGGGGTTATGTCCCGGACGAAAATCTGGTCGGGCGCGCATTTATGATTTGGATGAACTGGGATCGAGGCCCGGAACTGGGCCGTATCGGATCAAAAATACGCTGAAGCTATAGCGTTTCGGGTAGCCTGTACGGAAGTTCGGTCGCCCAGTTCGGGCGACGCAGGCTACCCCTAATCGTTGGAAGGAGGACTTATGAATAGCAGATACCGGCAACACGGCCTTACCCTCAGCGGACTCCTATACGCGTGTGGCTTCCTAGGAATGGTTGCCGTCGTAGGGATGAGGCTATTTCCGCTGTACAACGAGAAAATGAAGGTCGACTTAGCGCTCGAAAGGGTCGCCGGGCAAAAGGAATCAGCCAAGATGACGAAGCTCCAGCTCGCCAAATTGGTCGGGCGGCAGTTCGAGGTTTCCGACGTCGATCGTTGGACGGTCCCGGAATTCGCAAAACTGTTGAAAATGCAGAAGGTCAAGGGCAGCAAAGACAAGATGATCAGTTTGGTTTACGAAATCCGAGGTCCATTTTTCGGCGATTTTGACATCGTCATGAAATATGAGAACACGCTCAAATTGGGGGCGCAGGTAACCGATTAACGGGGACCGACGGATCCCGGATGGATGAATTCCTCGGCTACGGTTTTACCGACCCTGCTTTGCTGCGACGCGCTCTGACCCATCGCAGTGCCCGAAATGAAAACAACGAACGCCTGGAGTTTCTCGGGGATGCCGTTTTGGGGCAGGTTGTCGCGGACTATCTCTACCGGACATTCCCCGAGGCAGACGAAGGGCAACTGACTCGCACCCGTGCGGAACTCGTCAAGAAAGACACCCTTTGCGTGGTGGCGCGGCAGCTGAACCTAGGGGAGCACATCTTACTCGGGGAGGGCGAACTCAAAAGCGGCGGCTGGCGCCGCGATTCGATTCTGGCGAATACGCTCGAGGCGTTGATCGGAGCCATCTACCTCGACGGCGGTCTGGCGGCTTGCGAACGGCAAATCTCGACATGGTTCGCTGCCGCGCTCAAGGACGTCGACCCGAGCGAGGTACACAAGGACGCCAAGACCCGTCTACAAGAATATCTCCAAGCCCGCGGGGCGTCCTTGCCCAACTACACGGCAATTGATGTTACCGGCCCGGCCCACGACCAGCAATTCACGATCGAATGCCGCGTCGAGTTGCTGCCCGATGCTGTTAGCGCCGTGGGCAAAAACCGGCGGGCCGGCGAACAGCGGGCGGCTGCATTGATGCTCGAACGCCTGGGAAACCAACCACCATGATTCAGCCAACGTCCAGCTGTGGCACGATTGCGATAATCGGTCGTCCGAACGTGGGTAAATCGACGCTGCTGAACCGCATCGTAGGTCAGAAGATCAGCATCACCTCGCGCAAACCGCAGACGACCTGGCACCAGATCCTCGGTGTCCATACAGTGGGCAGTGCGCAAATGGTTTTCGTCGACACCCCCGGGTGGCAGCATCAACCCCACCGACGACTAAACCGAATGATGAACCGGCAGGTCAACTCTGCGTTAATCGGTGTCGACGTGGTGGTGATGGTAGCAGAGGCCGGCAACTGGCGGAGCGGCGATACGGACGTGAGCACGCTGTTCGAAAAAATTGAGTGCCCAAAAATTCTAGTCTTGAACAAACACGATCGACTCGCTGACAAAAGCCGGCTGCTGCCGCTTATTGCTTCTGTTCAGAGCCGTTATCATTTCGACGAGGTATTTCCGATGAACGCGCTTCGCGGAGACACCATCGATTCTTTATTGAAGGCCGTTTGTGATTTGCTGCCGTCCGGTCCGCACCGGTTCCCCGACGATCAAGTCACGACTCATAGCGAGCGCTTCTTGGCCGCGGAACTCATCCGGGAAAAGCTGATCCGGGGATTGGGAGAGGAACTCCCTTACAGCGTGTCGGTCGTCATCGGTGCTTTCCACGATCGCGGCGAGCACGTCGACATCGATGCCGAAATCTGGGTGGAGCGTGAAGGGCAGAAAGGGATCGTGATAGGAGCCAAAGGAGGGCGGTTGAAAGCGATCGCTTCGGCAGCGCGCAAGGATATCGAGGCGTTGTTGCAGCGCCCGGTATTCCTCCAGACATGGGTGAAGACCAAAGGCAAATGGTCCGACGACGCGAACGCGCTCAGAGAACTGAACCTGGGCGATTAGAGCTTGAAACCCTTGATGACAGGGCGCGACGCCCGGGGCATAGTGGTTCAATGCCCGCGCGCCGGGACATAGTCCGAGCGGATCCGGCGGCGATTGGCGCGCATTTCTGTATTGCTGGTCGTTGGGGCAGCGCGCCTGAGCCTCGCGCATCCAGTTAGGCGGGAGCCTTTGGGCTGCGAACGAGAACAGCTTTTAAACGAGTTCTATTGTGCGTACCGAACTGCATCCTGCCTACGTCCTCCATCGGCGGCGTTACCGTGAAACGAGTTTATTGCTGGAATGTCTATCAGCCGATTATGGCCGCGTGGGCGTCATCGCCCGCGGCGCCGCCCGCAGCCGCAAACGTGGCGGCGGAGCAATACAGGCGTTTCACAAGTACAAGCTGTCCTGGTCGGGCCGCTCCGAGTTGCACACATTGACGAAGTTGGAACCAGTCGGCCGGGCGCTGAACCTCACCGGCGATCGGCTGTTCAGCGGATTCTATGTAAACGAGCTGATCATGAGGGTAACCGGGCGTCACGACCCAAACCCCGACCTGTTCGCGATCTACGAACAGACGCTGTTGTCACTTGCCGAGTCGGTGCCGTCCGTCGAACCAATTTTGCGTCGATTCGAAAAACGATTGCTCGACACCTGTGGCTACGGCCTTCAGCTGACAACGGCGGCCAGCAGCGGCGAGGATATCGATCCTTCGAGGACCTACTGTTACGTCGTCGAACAAGGCCCGATGCCGGCCGAAGACGGCAACCATGGGGTCGTCGTAAGCGGAGGTTCACTACTCGCACTGGCGGGAGGGCGGGATTTTCAGCCGTCGCAGCTAGTCGAAGCGAAAAAGCTCATGCGGTTTGTCTTGCGTCACTACCTCGGCGATCGGCCACTCGCATCACGCGCGCTGTTCCGGAACCCGTCGAATGGCGATCAATAACCGCAATTGCCGCGCAGAAATGCCGGATTCGACCGGCCTTTCGATTCGCGGCTAATTGCAAAGCGCGACCGCGGAATCTAGGTTAAACTACGCGGCCATTTTTTCATGCTAGCAACCCAGGAAACCGACCCGCCGTGAAGCCTCCAATCCAGCTAGGCGTCAATATCGATCATGTTGCTACGGTCCGCGAAGCGCGCGGGACCCCATACCCGGATCCCGTGCAGGCCGGCTTCGTTGCCGTCGAAGCCGGGGCCGACGGGATCACACTGCATCTGCGCGAAGATCGCCGCCACATTCAGGAACGCGACGTTCAATTGTTGCGTGAGTCGTTGACGGTACCGATGAACCTCGAAATGGCGGCAACCGCGGATATGGTCGCGTTCGCCCTTGCGGTACGCCCGGCGAAATGTTGCATCGTGCCTGAAAAAAGAGAGGAATTAACGACCGAGGGTGGTCTCGACGTTTGCTCGCGCGGCGAATCTCTGACAGGGTTCTGTAGTGAACTATCGCGGGCCGGTATCGAGGTATCCCTATTCATCGACCCGGAGACGGCGCAGGTGGAGGCCGCCGCCGCGGTCGGCGTCCCAGTGGTCGAACTGCACACGGGTTCCTATGCCGACGCACAAAACCGCGACCTGCGATCTCTCGAGTTCGGGAAAATCGCGGCTGCGGCCGGAGTCGCAGCCGGCGCAAACCTACAGGTAAATGCCGGCCACGGACTCACCTACGACAACGTGGCCCCTATCGTGGCGATCCCTGAACTCGTCGAATTGAACATCGGGCATGCGATCGTCGCGCGGGCATTATTCAGCGGTCTCGGTGCAGCGGTCGCGGAGATGAAGCGGATCGTCGAAGAGGCCTCCCGGTGATTTACGGCATCGGGATCGATATTGTCGAGGTCGGCCGGATCGAACGCGCCTACGAACGCTGGGGCCTGCGCTTCGCTGAAAAAATCTTAGGGCCGGCGGAACTGGACCAATTTGCAGTGACAAAAGCGCCGGTGCGTTTCCTCGCCATGCGCTTTGCCGCGAAAGAAGCGGCGTCGAAGGCATTCGGCACGGGCTTCAAACAAGGTGTATCGCCTCGTCAAATCGAAGTGCAGCATAATCGGGCCGGAAAACCTTCATTCGTATTTTCCGGTCGAGTAGCGGAACGCGCGAGACAGGAGAACGTCGGGGCGAGCTTTGTCAGCATGGCGGACGAGCGCGAATACGCGATCGCCTATGCCGTACTCGAGCAGTGGGGAAACCGCTCGTGAGCCTGTCACCGGAAATCAATAGACGCCGTACTTTCGCGATCATCTCTCATCCGGACGCCGGCAAAACAACTGTTACCGAAAAATTGTTGCTGCTCGGCGGCGCCATCAATACGGCGGGGACGGTTAAAGCGAGAAAGAGTCAGCGCCACGCCATGTCGGACTGGATGGAAATCGAGAAACAGCGCGGGATTTCGGTAACATCTTCGGTGATGCAGTTCGAGTATCAGGATTGCGTAATCAACTTGCTCGATACTCCGGGTCATGAGGATTTTTCCGAAGACACGTACCGCACGCTGACGGCTGTGGATTCGGCCTTGATGGTGATCGATGCGGCCAAGGGCGTCGAGGAACGGACGATCAAATTGTTGGAAGTATGCCGGATGCGAAAAACACCGGTCATTACGTTGATCAACAAGATGGACCGGCACGCCCGCGATTCCCTGGATTTGGTCGACGAAATAGAAAGAGTTCTTGCTATCCAGTGCTCTCCGATCACGTGGCCGCTGGGTTCGGGGCAACACTTTGGCGGCATCTACCACCTACAGAACAATCGCCTGATAGCGTTCCAACGTGAGCGTCGATCCGACAAACTGGCCGGCGATGACGAGTGTTTCAGTCTGTCCGATCCGCAAGCAGCGGCACATTTCGGTGAGTCAAACCTAGCCGCGCTGACAGAAGAAGTCGAACTTATCCAGGGCGCAGGTCACGGCTTCCAACTCGACGTCTACCGAGAGGGGCACCAGACACCCGTGTTTTTCGGGTCCGCGCTCAGAAATTTTGGGGTGCGGGAACTGCTCGACTTCTTCACACAAATCGCGCCACCGCCGCAACCGCGCATGACGGACGTCCAAGATGTCGATCCACATGGCGAAGATTTCAGCGGATTTGTATTCAAAATACAGGCCAATATGGACCCGCAACATCGGGATCGGATCGCATTCGTGCGGATCTGCTCGGGAAACTTCGAGCAGGGCATGAAGTTGCATCACGTCCGCAGCGGCCGCGATCTACCGGTCGCCAATGCATTGACGTTCATGGCGCGCGGTCGGGACCACACGCGGTGCGCATGGGCCGGCGACATTATCGGGATCCACAACCACGGTACGATCCAGATCGGCGATACCTTCACCGTCGGAGAACCAATGACCTTTCACGGAGTTCCGAGTTTTGCCCCGGATCTTTTTCGCCGGGTGCGGTCGCGAGATCCACTACGCGGGAAAGCGTTGCTGAAGGGGCTGACCGAACTCGGCGAAGAAGGTGCGGCGCAAGTTTTCCGGCTCACCGAGAAGAACGAGCTCATTATCGGCGCGATCGGCGTGCTGCAATTCGACGTCGTCAGCTGGCGGCTAAAGCATGAATACAATGTGGATTGTGTGTTCGAGCCGGCGCCTTATCAGACGACGCGCTGGGTTTCCTGCGGCGATCCTTCGATACTCGAAAAATTCCGGCGGCAGCTGGCGGCCAATATCGCCCTAGACGGCGGGGGCTTCATTGCTTACATGGCCCCGACTCTCGTCAATCTACAGCTGACCGAAGAGCGCTGGCCCGACATCGTTTTCCACAAAACGCGCGAACTCAGCGCCGGCACGAAACTGGCGAAAGCCGTTTAGATCCAACGCTATCGGGGGTCGCCGTCGGTCGACGGGTGCGGGTCCTCGCGTGGTTCGTTTGCCTGTTGCTCTGGCGATGCCGACTCGTCGTTCGGCGTCGCAGCGACGTCGGGGCGCTTCTCAACTCGCTCTCCAGGGTGGTTCGCTGGGGCCGTGGCGTTCGTATCTGCAATCGGGGTCTCTGTCGCGCGTTCCGGTTCGGAAGACGACTCTGAGAGCCGATTGTCGACCTTGGTCTCGGTCGCCGCTCCACTGTCCGCGGGCGCCGGCGCAGCCGGCACGGAATTCTCGGCGCGGGGCGATTCCGTCTGAGGATCGCTCGGAGTCGAGGTCTCTGCTTCACGCGGGCTGCGGGTGCGTTCCCTGTTCGCGCGCTTTGCCGAACCTCTCCCGGCGTTCGTGTTATTGCCCCGGTCCCCGGCGGTGTCCCGGCGTTGATTGCGTTGGCGACCATTGCCGTCCTGGCGCGCCGTGCCGCTTCGCTGCGATTGCCCTCCCTTACGCCCGTCACTCTTCGTACGTGAAGCAGCAGATTGTGGTCGGCCGGAACCGCGAGTGCCGCGCCGTCCCCGATTGCTCGAACCGGAGCGTCGGCGTCCCTCCTGGCCCGATGGTTTGCGGGGGCGATCGACTTGCTTTTCTTTCGTGCCGCCACTCGTTCCAATGATCGCTCTGAAAAAACGCCGCAATAGCCCCGGGCCACGGTCGGTAGTGGATTTCTCCCGCGGCGCGGGTTTCGGGGTATTACGCGCAAGATCCTTCACGACCGGTTGCTCACCAGCAGGCGTTTGGAGCTGCCTGTAGTCGACCGGCGGACTTTCGACTTCCTTGACCATCTCGTAGCTTTCACTTTGGTTCAGCTTATCCGCGTCCTGGTCACGGATCCGTTCGACATCGTAATGCGGTGTTTCGAGATTTTGGTTCGGGATCAGCAAAACGCTCACTTCTTTTCTTTCTTCTATCCCGGTGATGTCCTGACGCTTTTCGTTTAGCAAGAAGGTGGCGACGTCGACCGGTACTTGAGCGGCGATCTTAGCGGTCGATTCCTTCATCGCCTCTTCCTCGATGATCCGCAACACCGCAAGCGCGGTTGATTTGGTATTACGGATAGTGCCTACACCTTCACATCGGGGACACAGTTCGTGGGAAAATTCGGCTAGCGAGGGGCGAATGCGCTGACGCGACATTTCGAGCAAGCCGAAGCGGGAAATCCGCCCGATTTGCACCCGGGCACGGTCGATCTTGACCGCGTCGCGAAGCTTGTTTTCGACGGCCCGTTGGTTCTTTGAAGCCAGCATATCGATGAAATCGATGACGATCAGTCCACCGAGGTCGCGCAACCGAAGTTGGGTCCCGATTTCGTCGGCGGCCTCTAGATTCGTCTGCGTAGCCGTTTCCTCTATGTCGCTACCCTTCGTCGCCTTGGATGAGTTGATGTCGATCGTAATCAGAGCCTCGGTCGGTTCGATAACAATCGAACCGCCGCTCGGCAATCGCACTTCACGACTGAATGCGGTTTGGATTTGACTCTCGATCTGGTAACGGGTGAACAGGGGGACGCTATCGCTGTACAGCTTGAGCTTATCCAGGTTCTGCGGCATCACCTGTTCCATGAACTCGCGCGCCGTTGCACAAAGTGCCTCGTCGTCCACCAGGATTTCGGCGATATCGCCACGCAAGTAATCACGGATCGCCCGGATTATCACGTTACGATCCTGGAAGATCAGGAATGGCGCCTTGCGGGTTCCCGCCGCGTCCTCGATCGCCTCCCATAACTGGAGCAGATAATCGAGATCCCATTGCAACTCTTCGGCCGATTTGCCGATGCCGGCGGTCCTGAGGATCAAGCCGAGGTCCGAAGGGATCTGCAGGTCCGCCATTGCTTCGCGTGCTTCGTCGCGGTCCGCGCCTTCGATCTGTCGCGACACTCCGCCGGCCCGAGGGTTATTCGGCATGGCAACGAGATAGCGCCCTGCCAGGCTGATAAAGGTTGTCAGCGCCGCGCCTTTGTTGCCGCGCTCCTCTTTTTCGACCTGGACGATGAATTCCTGGCCTTCGTCCAACACGCCTTTGATGTTTATGCGGCTACCGCTCTTCGGCTGCTCTTTGAAAAGTGCGCGTGATACCTCTTTGAGGGGAAGGAATCCGTGACGGTCTGCGCCGAAGTCGACAAACGCGGCTTCCAGACTGGGCTCGATCCGCATGATCTTGCCCATGTAGATATTTGATTTCTTCTGTTCGCGGCCCGTAGCTTCGATATCCAAATCGTAAAGGCGTTGGCCGTCGACTAGTGCGACACGCAACTCCTCCGGCTGAGTCGCGTTGATCAGCATTCGTTTCATTGTAAAAAATTCCTACATCTAGCGCTCAACTCACCCGCCGCCGTTCACCACTTTCGGTCGTTAGACGGTGCTCGTTCCTGTGACGGAGCGATGGGAGCGTCTCAGCGCGACGGCTCGATCCACATCGAGTTCACCCTCGCGCAAACTATGTTCTTCGTTTGTACGCGCCAGCCAAGCAGCCGACTGTCTCTGGATCCAGCGGCGCTGCAACGCGGCCCGGTTCCTCTCCAGGAACCGACGGCGGCAGATGAACGGCGGTCTTAAGATGTGCCCGTGGCACCGACTCGAAATCCGGCGTCTGCAGGGTCGTCTGCGATCCACGACAATTTGTTAGAATATTGTCGCTTTCAACGCTAACTGCTTGGCGTCGTAGCATAAATCGCTCACGCGAAGGCTATGCGGCAGCGCCGTGCGAATATAGCAGTGTTAACCGGTCCGGGCAATCAGCCCGCCAGGAGTGCTCGAGACCTATGCCCAGGATTGGCGCCAGAAAAGTCGAGGTCAGCCCCGAACAAAGTGGGCGACGACTCGACAATTTCCTCTCTACGGTTCTGAAAAACGTTCCCAAATCATTTATTTATCGCATCATCAGGCGTGGGGAAGTGCGCGTAAACGGGTCGCGGTCGCGCCCGGACACCCGGCTCGCGGCAGCAGACCTCGTACGCATTCCGCCGCTAAACGACGACGAGGGCGCGAGGCCGGTTATCGGCGCAGCGAAACGCGAACTCATCGCGGCGGCCGTCATTTTCGAAAACGATGCCTTGCTGGTACTCAACAAGCCTTCCGGCCTGGCCGTACACGCTGGCAGCGGCTTACGTTTTGGCGTGCGCGACATCGTTCGCGAAATGCGCCCAGGAGACCCCGATATCGAACTCACCCATCGGTTGGACCGTGAGACCTCCGGCTGTTTAGTCTTTGCCAAAAACTATCCGGCTCTGCGCCTGGTCCAGCAGCAACTCGTGCATGGCGACAGTCGCAAAAACTACCTCACGCTACTTCGGGGCGAATTACCACAGACCTGTACCAAGGTCGAATTGAAACTGGCCGCCATGCGTACCGGCGGTGAGAAGCAGACTGTCGTCGCGAAGGACGGAAAACACGCGATGACGGAATTCACCGCGATCGAAACTATCGCCGGGCTGTGCCTCGCCGAGGCCAGAATCGCGACCGGGCGAACCCATCAAATTCGCGTCCACGCGGCGGCCATCGGCCACCCGGTCGCCGGTGACAGAAAGTATGGGGATGACACCGTCAATGCAGACTTACACCGATACGGTCTGCGTCGCATGTTTCTGCACGCCGCGTCGATTTCCCTGCGTCCGGCGGCCGGAATGTCGCCGATAACGATTACAGCGCCCCTGCCTCCGGATCTCACCCAATTCCTGTCGGCGATACGATGTCGAACAACCAACCAAACGGGCGCGGGCGAGTAGTCTTGCGACCGCTGCTCGTCATCTTCGATTGGGATGGAACCTTGATAGATTCGGAGGCGGCAATCGTCCCGGCCATGACCGAAGCCTATGTTCAGGAACATGAGGAACCGCCTTCCTACGAGGCCATCCGCGCGATTATCGGATTGAGCCTCGCCGACGCCGTCAATCGGCTTACCCCTGCGCTGGCTGCGGACGCCGTCTCTCGAATCGTGATAAATTACCGACGGAATTACGCCGCCCGGCGGACCACGCCCGCTCTCTTCCCCGGAGTTCGGGAAACATTGGTCAGCCTCAAGTCTATCGGCTACCAATTGGCGGTGGCCACAGGGAAAAGCAGGGCCGGACTGGCCCAGGCGATCGACGAAACCGGACTCGGAGATACGTTCGTCACCACGCGCGCGGCCGATCAGACGGAGCCGAAACCTTCCCCGGCGATGCTGCATGCAATCTTGGACGACTTGGGTTTAGGTGCCGCCGAAGCGCTGATGATCGGCGACACCGAGTTCGATATGGCGATGGCACGAGCCGCTGGAATGCAGCCAGCCGGAGTTAGCTACGGGGCCCATACAGTCGAGCGCCTGCGTTCTCACGACCCCGCGTTCGTACTCAATCATTTTAGCGAGTTGCCGAGTGCGTTGACGAACCTTTAGAGGGTCGCCGAAGGCGGTATAATTCGGAGCGCACCAAGAAAAGTCGAGTATCACACGATGACAACGGATAATGACGACAGAGTCGCCGTCGCGTTCGCCCATGAGGCTTTGCGCGAACAGCGGTTGGCGCGACGCTGGAACACCGTTTTCAAAGCGGCGTTCTTAGTTTACCTTCTCGCGATCCTGCTGCTTTCCATGCCGAACATCGTACCGCGATCGCTGTTTTCCGGCGACGAGATAACGGCACTCATCGACGTACGGGGGGTCATCGCGAGCGACTCCCCGGCCAGTGCGGACAACATCGTTACTGGTCTTCGGGCAGCCTTCGAAGACGCCAGTACCGCTGGCGTGATCGTTCGAATCAACAGCCCAGGCGGCAGTCCCGTGCAATCGGGCTACATTAATGACGAGATCTATCGGTTGAAGGCTGAGCATCCGGATATCCCCGTTTATGCGGTCATTCAGGATATCTGCGCCTCCGGCGGATACTATGTTGCGGTCGCCGCCGACGAAATCTATGCCGACAAATCGAGCCTGGTCGGATCGATCGGCGTGCGCATGGACGGTTTCGGCTTCGTCAGGTCACTGGAGAAACTCGGCGTCGAACGCCGGCTCCTGACCGCCGGCGAAAACAAGGGATTCCTCGATCCGTTTCTGCCGCTCAAACAGGACGACGTCCAACATGTCAGCGGACTGCTCGACGACATCCATGAACAATTCATCAACACGGTGTTGAAGGGACGGCGCGATCGCCTGGTCGAGTCCCCGGAACTATTCTCGGGGTATGTTTGGACCGGCGAACAAGGCCTGGAAATCGGCTTGGTCGACGCCCTCGGGTCCGCCAGTTACGTCGCCCGCGAAATTATCGGCGCAGAGGACATTGTCGACTTCACGCCCCGTCAAAATGTGCTCGATCTTTTCGCCCGGCGGGTCGGGGCCGCCATTTCGGAGGCCGTCATCGGCGGGTCCCTGACGCTCCGCTAAGCAAACACGTCCAGACCGTGGCGTTGCAGCAGGTTGACGAGCGTGATCAGGGGCAGGCCCGTCAGGACGGTGGGATCGGTCATTTCGATCCGCTCGAAGAGTGCGATACCGAGGCCCTCGGCTTTGAAGCTACCCGCACAATCGAGTGGCTGCTCGGTATCGACATATACGGCGATCTGCTCGGCGGTCAGCCGCCGAAACACGGCGCGACAGGAGACGACTTCGGTGAAGCTTTCCTTTGTCTGAGAATCGAGGACGCAAACGCCGGTGAGAAACGTCACGGCCCGGCCGTTGGCTGCTTCCAACTGGCTAACCGCACCGCGAGCCGTGTGCGGTTTGCCGAGGATCGCCCCCTGGAGGACACCGAGTTGATCGCCGCCGACGATCAAATGGGACGGGAATTCTGCGGCCAGCGATCGAGCTTTCGCCTCCGCCAGCCGCGATACGAGTCGGTCAGCGGATTCGTCGGGCCGCGGCTTTTCGTCAACATCGGGTGCCTGCCAAACGAACGGCAAGCCAAGACGCTGCAGCAGTTCGCGCCGATAGGGGGAGGACGATGCAAGGACCAGACCGTGCGGGTCGGGAATGGTACGCCTTCGGGCGTTCGACGGTCGCATTGCGGGTATTCCTAGGTCTGCAGACGCGATGGATAAAGCCATCGTAGCCTTCTCGGCGCAAGGAAGACAACAAGGCGGTTTGCATTTTCTTCGCAAAATCAATAGATAACGCCATTGATTTTGGCAACGGCAACCGCTGCCGGCCGACGCTCCGCCTGAATCAGGGGTCCCGTAAAGGAAATTTTACCGCGTGGGCGAGGCAACCTATAATACCGCCGCCGATGCCCGAGGAGTTGCCCAAATTTGTCGATCCGCGGCGCCTGTTGGCGCAGGGCGGAAACATCAACGGCACGATCTCGCCGAGGCGATTGCGGCGGGTGGGTCCGCCATACATTCCGAGTCGCCCGGTTATAGTGGCATTGGAAATCAGCCGCGAAGAGCGGGGGCGACCGCATATTACGGGACGCGTGGAGACTGAAATTGACGCCACGTGCCAGCGTTGCCTGGGTAAAATGATCGTAACCGTCGAGCAGCTGGTCGATATCGTATTAGTGGGCGATGGCGAGCCGCCGATCGCGGACGATGGAGACACGCCGGAACCCGTTACTTGCGAAGATGGGCGATTCGACATCGAACGGTTTGTAGAAGGCGAAGTCGTACTCGCGTGCCCGATGATTCCGATGCACGACGACCCGAAATGTCACGCCTCTCCGAGCGATGACGGGGTAGGAAGCGCGGTCCGCAAAAAGCCGTTTGCCGATCTGGCAGACATGCTGACAGAGCGCGAAAAAAGCAAATCGGATAATTGAGCCGGGTTGAGAACCGGATTTTTAGCTATCAGGAGATAGATTAATGGCCGTACAACAGAACAAGTCCACCCCGTCTACCCGCGGTAACAGACGGTCGCACGACCGGTTAAAGGCGACGGCATTGTCGGAAGACCCGACGACCGGCGAAACTCACCGCCGGCACCACGTCAGCCCGGACGGTTATTATCGCGGCAAACAAGTCGTTGCGGACAGCGATTAGCCGCCGTCTACCGATCCCACGCCGGTTTCGACGATAAAGCCAGACGGGGAACGTTCCCGCAATGGATCTTTGTATCGCGCTGGACGCCATGGGGGGCGATTTCGGCCCGAAGGTAACGATTCCAGCGGCTGCGCGGGCCTTGGTGAACCACGCCGGCCTGTCCCTGCACCTGGTCGGCGACGAGACCGAAATCACCGACCAATTAGACGACCTCGACGGCGAAACGCGAGCCCGCCTCAACGTCGTCCATGCTCCCGAGCGCGTTGAAATGCACGACAAGCCCTCAGTCGCATTACGCAATCGTCGTGAATCGTCGATGCGATTCGCCATCGACCTGGTAAAAGAAGGCCGAGCCGAGGCAGCGATCAGCGCCGGGAACACCGGGGCGCTGATGGCGATAGCGCGTTTCGTGTTGAAAACCCTGCCAGGTATCGATCGACCGGCCATTTGCGGGGCCATACCAGCGATTAGCGGCGCGACACATGTCCTCGATCTCGGCGCCAACGTAGATTCCAGCTCAGAAGAATTATTTCGCTTCGCCGTCATGGGATCGGTGCTGGCAAGTGCGGTCGGTGACAAACCTAACCCAACCGTAGCGCTGCTCAACATCGGGGAGGAAGAAATCAAGGGCAACGACCGCGTGAAACAGACCGCGGCGCTGCTCGAAGCAAGCGACTTGAATTACTTCGGCTTCGTCGAAGGCGACGACATCTTCAAAGGCAAAGTCGATGTCGTAGTATGCGACGGATTCGTGGGCAACGTCGCCTTAAAAGCCAGCGAAGGCGTCGCGCGGATGCTAACGCAGTTTGCTCGAGAAGAACTCAGCCGCAACATCATTACGAAACTCGGCGCCTTGATGGCGAAACCCGCGCTGGCGGCTATGCGAAACCGCGCCGACCCGGGCCGATACAACGGCGCCAGTTTGCTTGGACTGAAGGGGATCGTGGTCAAGAGTCACGGCAGTGCGGATATCCCGTCGTTGGCAAATGCGATCGACGTCGCCGTGATGGAAGTCGAGAAGAACGTTCCCGATCGAATTAGCGCGCATATCGAGAAACTACTTGTCGATCCATAGGCGAAAGCAGCAATGTCCATAAAAACGGCGTTCGTCTTCCCAGGACAAGGTTCGCAATCGATCGGCATGTGCGATGTCCTGCGCCAGGATTTCCCAGAAGTTGTGCGACGTTTCGACCAGGCAACCGAAATCCTCGGCTACGACATCGGCGCGGTGATGTCTTCGGGTCCGGAAGCTAAGCTAAACCAGACAGAGACGACTCAACCCGCGATGCTGGTCGCGAGCGTCGCCACCTGGGACGCCTGGCTCGCAGGTGGAGGCCCGCGACCCGACTTCATGGCGGGCCACAGCTTTGGGGAATATTCGGCGCTGGTGTGTGCCAATGCGATCCGGTTTGACGACGCGGTGTTTTTAGCCGCCGAGCGCGGCCGCTTCATGCAGGAAGCGGTACCGGCGGAAAGGAGCGCCGTGTCGGCGATTCTCGGTCTGGAAGAAGACGTGCTGAGCGAACTGTGCACGCGTGCGGCGCAAGGCCAGGTGGTCCAATGCGCGAATCTGAATGCGCCGGGTCAAATCGTGGTCACCGGCGACCGCGAAGCCGTGGGGCGAGCGTCGACCCTGGCCAAAGATGCGGGCGCGAAGAAGGTTATCCCGCTAGCGGTAAGCGCCCCGGTGCATTGTGCGCTCATGGCGCCGGCAGCAGAGCGCCTTGCCGAACACATCGCCGGTATCGAAATACGGGTACCCGAGATTCCCATCGTCCACAACCTCGATGCGCGGCCGAGAGACGACGTCGCCGGTATCCGCGAAGCGTTGATCGGCCAGATGGCATGGCCCGTACGGTGGCGCGATACGGTGGAATATTTCGCAGCAAATGGCGTCGGCAATGCCGTCGAATGTGGGCCGGGAAAAGTACTATCGGCGCTCGTTAGGAGAACGACCAAAATGATAAAGACCTACGCGCTTAGCGACCGAGCGAGCATTGAGGACGTCGTCGCCAACGTGGGCGCGACCGGATCACGGGGGAGCAACACATGAGTGACCGCAAATGCGCGGTGGTAACCGGAGCGAGCAGAGGTATCGGAAAGGCGACCGCCATAGCGCTTGCCGATGCCGGCTACACGGTCGTGGGTACTGCAACCGGTGAAGTGGGGGTCGAGAACATCCGTGCTGCGCTCGGCGCCCGCGACCCGAGCGCGATAGCCCTTGTGTTGAACGTCACCAGCGATGCTTCGATAGAGCAGTTCATCGCGGAACTGGACGAGCGTGGTTTGAAGCCCCACGTGCTGGTCAATAATGCGGGCATTACGCGCGACAATTTGTTGCTGCGCATGAAAGACGATGAGTGGGGTGAGGTTATTGCCGCGAACCTGACGGCGGTGTTCAAGCTCTCCAAACGTCTGATCCGTGCCATGATCAAAGCGCGCAGCGGGCGCATCATCAACATTGGCTCAGTAGTCGGTGCCAGCGGGAATCCGGGCCAAGCGAATTATGCGGCGGCTAAAGCCGGTATGATCGGGTTTACAAAGTCTCTGGCCGGCGAAGTCGCGAACCGGAACATCACGGTCAACGCGGTCGCGCCCGGCTTCATCGACACTGACATGACGAAGAATCTGACCGCTGAACAGCGCGATCAAATATTGGCGCAAGTGCCGACCGCGCGTCTCGGCGCACCGGAAGAAATCGCAGCCGCGGTAGTCTTTCTCGCGTCCGAATCGGCCGCTTATATCACCGGTGAGACGCTGCACATAAACGGCGGAATGTACATGGCCTAGGGTGCCGTTCGAGCCAAGTGCGCCAAGTTCTTTGATAACGGATAGATTTCGCCCTGATGACTCCATAACTAGTTGTTTTTAACGTATATTTTGCGGCACCTGAGGTCGTTGCTTGCAAGATATTTGGTTTCCACTAAACTATCACCGGCCGCAGCCTAGGCTGCAGTTGACTTGGGAGGAAGGTCAAGCAATGAGTAGCGTTCAAGAACGTGTAAAAAAGATCGTCGTAGAGCAATTAGGCGTCAAAGAAGATGAGGTTACCGATGAGGCGTCGTTTGTCGATGACCTTGGTGCCGATTCGCTCGATACCGTCGAACTTGTGATGGCGCTGGAAGAAGAATTTAAAACCGAAATACCCGATGAAGAGGCCGAGGAAATCACCACAGTTCAACAAGCAATCGAGTACATAACAGCAAACCTGGATTAACACATACGCTAGCTCGGTTAGGTAAGGCCGCGATTCCAAACAGAACGCGGCCTTTCATATTTGTGGAGCAGTGATCTCGAGGAAAGCAATTGTGTCACGCCGTATCGCAGTTACCGGGTTGGGTTTGGTATGCCCAGTCGGCAATACAACGGAACAATCCTGGCGCAATATCGTCGCAGGCGTTAGTGGCATCGCCCCGATCACCTGTATAGACGTGTCGGGTTTCAGTGCGCGTATCGGCGGCAACATCAAGGACTTCGATGTCGAGCAATACGTTTCTAAGAAAGAAGCGCGGCGTATGGACCCGTTTATTCATTACGGGATCGCCGCTTCGGTTCAGGCCGTGGACGACGCCGGCCTTGAGGTCACTGAAGAAAACGCGCGGCGCGTAGGTGCCTGTATTGGCTCCGGGATTGGGGGACTGCCGGGCATAGAAAAGGCTTACCAGTCGTATCTCGACGGCGGGCCTCGGAAAGTGTCGCCGTTTTTCGTACCCGGCAACATCATCAACATGGTCGCCGGCAACCTATCTATTCGTTATGGCTTCAAAGGACCGAATTACGCGATCGTGACAGCTTGTTCGACGGGCGCCCATTGCATCGCTAATGCGGCACGTATGATCGAGAGGGGCGACGTTGATGTCATGATCGCGGGCGGTTCCGAATTCGCTACCAGCTATACGGGACTGGGTGGCTTTGCGTCGGCGAAAGCGCTGTCTACCCGCAACGACGACCCTGAGGCGGCAAGCCGGCCATGGGATCTCGACCGTGACGGTTTCGTTTTGAGCGATGGCGCCGGGATCCTCGTCATCGAAGAAATGGAGCACGCCAAACGCCGCGGCGCTCGTATATACGCCGAACTCTCTGGGTCCGGGATGACCAGCGACGCATTCCACATCACGGCGCCCTCGGAGGACGGAGAAGGGGCCGCCTACTGTATGGAAATGGCGATCGCCGACGCGGGCATCAACAAAGAAGATGTGCAGTACGTCAATGCCCACGGCACCTCCACGCCGGCCGGTGATAAGGCGGAATCCGACGCGGTGAAGCGGTATTTTGGCGACCACGCCTACAATCTAGCAATGAGTTCGACGAAGTCGATGGTCGGCCATATGCTGGGAGCCGCAGGCGGCGCGGAGGCCGTGTTCACGGTCCTGTCGATTCGCGATCAAGTAGCGCCGCCCACCATCAATCTCACGAAACCGGATCCGGAGTGCGATCTGGATTACGTGCCGCTGAACGCGCGTGACATGAAGATAGACGTCGCGTTGACGAATTCGTTTGGTTTCGGCGGCACGAACGGAACGTTGGTATTCAAACGGATCTGACCGACCTTTCGAGCCGAAGCGTAACGCGCTAGACATCGCAAAGTTGCTCCTTTTCGCGCCGCAAATACGGGCGTATGAATACGCCACCGGCAATGGATCGCAGCCCCTCGAAGGCCGTTCGCGCTGCGGATGATCCTTGTCAACGGCATTTCTGGCACCGAAGTCTCCGTGTTCGACCGCGGCCTGGCTTACGGCGACGGCTTATTCGAGACGATCGCCGTCGTTGGGGGCGACGTATTGAACTGGCAGCGACATATGAACCGCCTCGCCAAGGGCTGCCGACAGCTTGCCATTGACGTTCCCGACTCTGCACGGCTGTACGAAGAAACGCAGATGGTTGCCGAGGGTTTCGAACGCTCGGTCGTAAAACTCGTTGTCACACGAGGCGACGGCGGGCTTGGTTACACACCACCGACAGCGGCATCGGCGACGCGGATCGTCGCTCGCAGACCGTGGCCGGAAGGCTACCCCGAGCGGGAACGATCGGGGATCCGGGTTTGCGTGGCGCGACATCGGTTGTCCTCGAACGCCCCGCTCGCGGGCTTAAAACACCTCAACCGGCTGGACCAAGTGCTTGCCAGTATGGAAATACCGGCCAGTGGAGCGGTGGAGGCTTTAATGCTCGATCGGGACGCTCGGGTAATTGAAGGAACTCGCTGCAACCTGTTCGCCGTGTATCCCGGCCGATTGGTGACGCCACGCCTCGATCAGTGTGGGGTCCGTGGCGTAATGCGCGACGTCATCCTGGAACTCGCGCCCACGGTCGGACTCCGAGGCGAAGAGACGGAATTGACGCTCGGAGACCTGCAGAGCGCAAACGAAATATTCCTGAGCAATGCCATCGCCGGTATATGGCCCGTCATTGGACTCGATGCGGATCCACAACGATCGGTTCCAATCGGTGCGCACACCCGCCGTCTGCAAGAAGCCCTAGTTGCCGGCGGCCACCGCCGATGAAGAAACTCTTCGCATGGGGCATGGCGACGTTGATCCTGCTAGCGGCGGTGTGCACAGGCGGGGGTTATTGGGCCTGGCGCGAAATGCAGTCGACCCTTGACCGTCGAATCTATTTGCATGAGAGCAGTGAACTGTTTGAAATCGAGCGTGGTTCGAGCCTGGCGGATGTCGCTCGTCGGCTGTACGCCTTGGGCTGGCTGCAGAACAGCCTCCACCTTCGTTTGGAGGCACGCCGACTGAAGATCGGCAGCCGCCTCAAGGCCGGCCTGTACGAGGTCTACGACGGCGAGACGCCGCGCCGCCTGCTGGAGAAATTCGTTCGCGGGAACGTCAAGACATTTCAAATCACCTTTATCGAGGGCTCCACTTTTTTCGAAATGCAGCGGGTGCTGGCGGGAAAGCGTTATCTGCGGCGAACGCTGACGGGGAAGACCGACCATCAGATCATGGCGGGGATTGCGCCGGCGATCGAACACCCGGAAGGCCAGTTTTTCCCGTCCACCTACCATTATTCCAACCGCGATCTCGATACGGATATTTTGCGGCGCGCTCACGAAAGAATGACGGAGTTGCTCGCTTTTCATTGGCAATCGCGAGCGCCCGATCTGCCATATGATTCGCCTGACGATGCGCTTATCATGGCATCGATAGTCGAAAAGGAAACGGCCCGAGAAGATGAACGTGGACGCATCGCCGGGGTTTTTGTCCGCCGTCTTCGGCGCGGCATGAAGCTGCAGACCGATCCGAGTGTGATCTACGGAATGGGCAACGATTTCGATGGCAACCTGCGCCGTGTCGATTTGGAAACGGATACGCCGTACAACACCTACACGCGCCGCGGTCTGCCTCCAACACCCATCGCCATGCCGGGTGAAGGGTCGCTGTACGCGGCGCTGCATCCGGTCGATGACGGATTTCTGTATTTCGTCGGAAAAGGCGACGGCAGCCACCATTTTTCGGCGACGCTCAAGGAACATAACGCCGCCGTACGGCGATACCAATTATCGGGCAAGCGATGACCGAAGCTCGGTTCATTACCTTCGAAGGCGCGGAGGGCGTGGGCAAGTCCACGCAATGTGCGATGCTGGCAGAAGCTTTGGAGCGAGAGCGTATCTGTGATATCGAACTCACGCGCGAACCGGGAGGCACCGCCCTCGGCGAAGCGATTCGCGCACTGTTGCTGGACCCGGCCTTGCCCGCTATGGACGGCACCGCCGAACTGCTGCTGATGTTCGCCGCGCGGGCCGAGCATCTCGGGCGCGTGATCAGGCCGGCTCTCGCTCAAGGCCGATGGGTCATTTGCGACCGTTTCACCGATGCGACGTATGCCTATCAAGGGGGCGGACGTTCACTCGATACGGCTGCGATCGCTACGCTCGAATCCCTAGTGGTGGGAGACTTCTCACCCGACCTGACGATCGTCCTCGACCTCGACGTCGAAGTCGCGCTCGAGCGCGCCGCCCGCCGCGCCAAACTGGACCGTTTTGAAAAAGAAAAGCCCGCGTTCTTCGAACGCGTACGACAGACCTATTTGCAGCGCGCTGCAGCGTATCCGGAGCGTATCGTCGTCGTCGACGCCGGGCCGGATGCCCATACCGTACACACAGCCGTAATCGACTGCGTTCGTGGCCGATTGATATGAGCGCCCCCTATCCGTGGCAGTCGAAGCAATGGGCAGAGTTGGTCGGCGTTGCCGATGGTGGCCATTTGGGACACGCACTGTTATTCAGTGGTCGCGCAGGGATGGGACTCGAGGACTTTGCGCTGAGTTTCGCCAATCGGATGTTGTGCGAAGCGCCGCTCGCAGCCGCGCGGCCTTGTGGTAGTTGCCGCGGCTGCCGACTCTACGGCGCCGGAACGCACCCGGACTTCAAGCGGCTCGAACCGGCCGAAGACGGCAAAGCAATCCTGATCGATCAGGCACGAGAACTAACGTCGTTTTACTCGCTGAAAGCCCATTACGAATGCGGGAAAATCGTGCTGATCAGTCCCGCCGAAGCCATGAACCGCGCCGCCGCGAACGCGATCCTGAAGATCCTCGAAGAACCCCCTGCGGGCGCGCTACTGTTGCTGGTGGCCCATCGTTTCGGCGCAATCCCGATGACGATCCGCAGCCGTTGTATTCGCGTCCCGTGCGAACAAATCGACAGGGTGGAGGCGACACGGTGGTTGGCGTCGCAATTGCCGACATTAGACGCGGCCGCGCTGCGACGGCTGCTGGCTCAAACCGGTGGTTCGCCGCTTGCTGCGAAAACGCTCGCGGCAAGCGACCTCGGCGGAGTCGAAATCGAGGTGCTGGAATCGCTCGCCGACATTCGGCAAGGTCGAACACACACCTTGGTGCTAGCGAGGAAATACGCCGCACTGCCGATCCAAGACCTGCTGCGCACTCTGAACTCGATGACGGTGCGACTGATCCTCGCGAAATTCGGGCGTCAGCCGTTTTACGAGGACGCGGGCGACGCGCTCGATCCCCGCTTGCAAGGGATCGCAGATCATTTAAACTTGAAGCACTTATACGGCTTTTCGGATCTACTTTTTGAATCTGGAGCGTTGCTGGCCCGGCAATCGGGCGTACGCGACGCCGATATCGCCGAATCGCTATGGTTAGCGCTTGCCGACGCAATAGACGGCGGCAGCTAAGGAGAGATTGATGGCCGCAAGCGGCAAGAATCCACGCCAGGGGATCCTATCGTTAACGATACGGGACAAAAGCTCTCTTTACGCCGCCTATATGCCGTTTATCAAAAACGGCGGGTTATTCATCCCCACGAACAAGAGCTACAAGATCGGAGATGAGGTTTTCATGCTCCTGACCCTAACCGACAGCAAAGAGAAGCTGCCCGTAGCCGGAAGAGTAGTATGGATCACGCCCGCGGGCGCCCAGGGAAACCGCAATGCAGGCATCGGCGTCCAATTCAGCGAACTCGATAACGGCGCCACCCGCAACAAGATCGAAACCCAGCTCGCCGGCGCGCTCAAATCCGACCGTCAGACGCACACGATGTAGACCGGTCGAGCGGGCTTTTCGCTCCGCCGACGGGTCCGTTCCATAGTCGCCGTATAAGTGCAACTCGTTGATTCACACTGTCATTTGCCCTTGATCGCGTCCCCCGACAGAGGGCTCCCGGAAATAGTGGCGAGCGCGGCGGACAATGACGTAACGCACATGTTGTGTGTCTGTGTTCAGCTCGAAACATTTGCCGAGGTCCGTCAGGCCGCGTTGGATTTTGAAAACGTTTTCGCATCCGTAGGCGTTCATCCCAATACCGACGAAGCCGCACGCGAACCGAGCTTCACGGAACTCACCGAACTCGGCGACGACTCGGCCGTGGTCGCGATCGGCGAAACCGGCCTCGATTACTTTCGCACGACCGGCGAACTGGAGTGGCAGCGTGATCGCTTCCGGCGCCATATCCGCGCGGCCCGCGAACTTGCCAAGCCGTTAATCATTCACACGAGGGATGCGGCGGCGGATGTCATCGCGATCCTTCGCGAGGAGAACGCGAGAGACGTCGGCGGCGTTATGCATTGTTTCGTGGATGACTGGGAAACTGCCTGTGCCGCCATGGATCTCGGTTTTCACATCTCGATTTCAGGGATCGTGACGTTCAAGTCGGCCGACAAACTTCGCGAAGTAGCGACGCGACTGCCGCTCGATCGGTTGCTGCTGGAGACCGATTCGCCGTGGCTCGCCCCGGTACCGCGGCGGGGTAAGCAAAACGAGCCTGCCTACGTTCGCTACGTCGCCGAATCCCTCGCCGCGCTGCGCGGTCTGCCGCTCGAGAAGATTGCAGAGGCGACCACCGCCAATTTTTTCGAATTGTTCGATCATGCTAGATAATAATTATAATAAACCTATAGTTATATATATTATTTAAAGTTATTTATAGTAACGTACAAGCCGACGGAAGTGCTTGTCGACCGGCGCGGGTCGGGGAAGCCACCCATTAGGGTTTGGAGACGAGACATGCCATGACTGTGCAATCATTGGATCATTTTCTGGTATATGCGAGCGACCTCGAGGCCACAAAGGACTTTTACGGGGAAACTTTAGGGCTCGAAGTCGGACTTCGGCCACCATTCGAATTTCCCGGTTATTGGCTCTACGCAGAAGGCCGGGCGGTCGTCCATCTCGCCGGTGACGACGGCACGGACAATTTCGAGAAATACCTCGGCAAACATCGGTCACAGACGGATGGCGGCACGGGTGCTTTGGACCACATCGCTTTTCGCTGCAACGATTTTGCAGGATTCCGAATCAAGCTGGACGAACTGGGCGTCCCGTACAAACATCGGATTGTCCCCGATTTCGATCTGCAACAGCTATTTGTCGACGATCCCGACGGCCTCACCATCGAACTCAACTTTTTCACCGACGGAGCGCCCTAGGAGTCTGCGCCGCCCTGGCGGAAGACCCACCACAATTCGACCATTTTGAGACGACTTCAATGGACAACCTCGCTGACATAAGCCTCGATCTTATCTGTATGCTGAAGTTTCCGCCGCCGGACGGTTATGATATCGAGGACACAGCGGCGATGGAAAACGCCTGCTGGCAGACCTTAGCGCACGCTCTCGAGCCCGCGGAACGAGCGGCGATCGCGGCGGCAGCGCCGCGCCAAATAGAGGAATTGGAAATGGAACCGACCGAGACTCTGCCGGAGTACTTGCTACAGAAACTTGCTGCGCTGCGGGAACTCGCCAGTATTGATACGGCGCCGGACCGGGAATGACCGAAATAGGCGGTCGCAGCACCGATCCGGACGGTCGGGCGGTCGATATTCTGCAGAAGGTATACGGGTTCGCCGGGTTTCGCGGACATCAGCACGAGGTGATCGAGACCGCGCTTGCCGGTCGCGACAGTCTGGTCCTGATGCCGACCGGTGGCGGAAAGTCACTCTGCTACCAGATCCCTGCGCTGATCCGAGACGGCGTCGCCCTGATCGTCTCACCGCTCATCGCGCTCATGCACGATCAAGTCGCGGCGTTACGCCAGCTGGGCGTCCGCGCGGCGTTCCTGAATTCTTCCCTCAACGCTGATAGACAACGCGAGGTCCTCGACCAACTTCGAGCAGGCGTGCTCGATCTTCTTTATGTCGCACCGGAGCGCTTGGTAGCCGAGCACACCCTGTCGCGTCTGGCCGAATCAACGGTCGCTCTGATCGCGATCGACGAAGCCCACTGCGTCTCACAGTGGGGGCATGACTTCCGCCAGGACTATCTTGCGTTGGGGCAGCTTCGCGAGCGGTTTCCGGGAGTGCCGCGGATGGCCTTGACGGCCACCGCGGACCACCGTACCCGAGAGGAGATCGTTGCCCGCCTCGCGCTCACCGAGCCACAACGGTTCGTCAGTAGCTTCGACCGCCCTAATATCTGCTATTCGGTACAGGTCAAGACGGATGCAAGACGCCAACTGACCAACTTTCTCGCGGGCCGCGAGAATGCATGCGGCATCGTCTACTGCCTGTCCCGTGCGAAAGTAGAAAGTACCGCCGCGTGGCTGGCCGAACTCGGATTCAAAGCCTATCCCTATCACGCCGGTTTGACGGCCGCTACGCGGTCCGAACACCAGAACCGGTTTTTGCACGAGGAGGGCGTCGTGATCGTGGCGACGATCGCTTTCGGTATGGGGATCGACAAGCCGGACGTTCGCTTCGTCGCCCATCTCGATTTGCCGAAAAGTATCGAATCGTATTATCAGGAAACCGGGCGCGCAGGGCGCGACGGCGAACCGGCGGATGCGTGGATGGCGTACGGCTTACAGGATGTCGTGCGCATGAGGCAGATGCTGGACGCCTCCGAGGCGGACGAAAAATTCAAGCGCATCGAGCGGCACAAACTGGACGCATTGCTCGGGTGGTGCGAGATAACGGACTGCCGCCGACGTGCGTTGTTGGCATATTTCGGCGAGGAGCCGGCGACTGCATGCGGCAATTGCGATATCTGCCTGGATCCTCCGACCACGTGGGATGCGACTGTGCCCGCGCAACAGTTGCTGTCGTGCGTGTACCGTACGGGGCAACGTTTCGGGGCCGCCCACGTAATCGACGTCTTACTGGGGAAAACTTCGGACAAAGTTCGCCAACACAAGCACACCAAACTCAGCACCTTCGGTATCGGGGAGGGCTTGAGCGCGCAACGTTGGCGGTCGGTTATCCGACAGCTGATGGTTCGCGGTTTCGTGAAAGCGGATCCGGAGCGCTACGGAGCGTTGGTGTTGACGCCCGAAAGCCGCCCACTCCTGCGGGGAGATATCGCCCTCGAGTTACGCGAAGACCCGAAGACGCCGGCCCGGCGCGCGCGCCGCCGCCGCGACCGTTCGGAGGTCGCTGCGGGCGACGAGGCGCTCTGGGGTTCTTTGCGGCAATGCCGTAGCCGCATCTCGAAAGAGCAGGGGGTCCCGCCCTACGCAGTATTTCACGATTCAACCTTGCTCGAAATGCTGGAGTACCGCCCCGCCACGCTGGCGGCCATGCTCGATATCAGCGGAGTCGGTCAAGTAAAGCTGGATCGGTACGGTGTGGAATTTCTCGCGGTCATCAACGCGCCGCCCGGGGAAACGCTTGCCGACGACTCCGGGATCTTGGCCAACTAACGGCGGCAGCGCGTGTCGAGCGAACGTCGAACGACCTCGGGCAACGCGATCACATGGACAGCGATGGCGATCATCGCTGCCCTGGTTGCGGCAATCTATTGTTACCTCGGCTTGCATAACCCCTACGTAGGCTTTCAGGCCGACGACGCCTTGTACCTGCTGATGGCCGACGTCTATTCGCCGTATTTCGAGGCGACCCTCCCGGTCTACGACCACGTTCGCCGATACAGTCAACTGCCGACACTGTTCCCCTTACTTCTCGGATTGCTCGGCGCCGGCACGGACAACCTCCCGGCCGCGCGGCTCGGCGTCGCGGGTTTCATGGTGTTAGCACACTTGCTGTTCTACCTCTGGCTGCGGTCGCTTGCGGTACCGCGCAAAGACGCGCTGCCAATCGTCGCGCTGCATTCACTCCTCCCTATTACCCTGATCCACGTCAGCGATTTATGGAGCGAGGGGCTCTATCTGTGCTTTACGTTTCTCGCGTTGCTGGCATTTCGCTACGCGCAATCCAACCGGCTGAGTGTAGTTTCGAGCGTCTGGGCCGGCCTTGTCGTCGGCTGCGCTATCGCGACCAGAACGGTCGGCGTCGCGTTTGTTCCCGCCCTTTTGCTCGTATGTTATCGGGGTACTTTCAAAGGCGCGGCGCTGGCGTGCGCGGCGCTGGCTGTGTTTCTAGCGCTAATCGCGAACCTCGGCATGGGGGACGCCGGGCATTCTTATACCGATCTACTCATTTCGAGTTTTAGCGAAGACACTGCGGCCCGGGTGTACGCTCAGCTCGCTACAGCGGCGTCTACCGCGTGGCATGGCTTTGCCTATGACCTGTTGCAATTGAGCGATCTGTCGATCGGCCAGCAATTCCTCGTTGCGGCGCTGCTCGGACTAGGGTTCGTGGGTTTCGTCGCATCGATTCGTCAGACGCCCTGCGAGGCGATCTATGTGGCGTCGTATTGCTCGATCGTCGCGATCTGGCCGTTTCCGGAGATCATGAACCGGTTCCTGTTCCCACTATTACCGTTTTGGTTTTACTTTGCTTACAGAGCCGCCACCTTCGTCGGCGCGAAGTGGAAACCAAAGAAAGTGCAAGCGCCGACGATCTTCGTCGCCGCAGTTGTGGCGATGGTCGCCCCGAGCGTATTGAGTACGACCTGGCAATTGTGGCGGCCGTTACCGGCCGAGGAATTCGAATCTTTTCGGACGACGAGGTATTGGATCGATGCGACCCGCCCGCGTTCCGGCGTGACGGAATTCCGCTACTTGAAGGGACTGGGTGAATCGGTAGGCGACATTTCGACGCACGTCGCCGCCGACGATTGCGTATACACACCGCTGACCAACATGGTCCTCGTGCAGGCGAAGCGAATAGCCTGGCCGCCGCCGTCGGAAGAGGAGATAGCGGCGGGGAGCCTCGGTCGCTGCCCGTATTACTATGTGACGCCGAGCGCCGCGGGCGGTAACCGCTCGATGTTTCCCTACGAGTTTGTCAAAAACGATACCGACGTCGTTGCCGTCCATCGACACGGGGCGGGCGAGCGCGGCCAGTTAGTGGGTGTCCTTTTGAAGCGAAAACCCCTCGCTTCCCCTGTCGATTGACCTGCTACTGTCTTTCGCGGACAAAAGGGGGCGGGTCGGGATTACCGGATCGCAGACAGCAGTTTCTCGCGCAGCCAGCTGTTGGCCTGGTCACCGTCCGCGCTGCGGTGCCAATACATATGGAACTCGATCGGCTGCACCTCGAGCGGTAGCGGGAGAACGGCTGCGTCGAACTGCTTGAGGAATTTCCGCGGCGCGGTGAGCGCCAGATCGGTCTGGGTGACAATGAGGGCCGCCACCAGATAATGCCGAACCCGCAGTTGGATACGCCGGCTGCGGCCGAGCGCCGTGAGCGCCGCATCGATATGCCCGGCGCCGGCGGGCCGGCTCGACACCAGTATGTGGCCGAGGCCCATATAATCGTCGAGGGCGAGCGGACCCATTGCAAGCAGATGCTCGTTCCGGAGCAGACAGGCGTAATCGTCGGTCATGATTGGCATGTGACAGACTTGGCGATCCTCGACCACCGGCACGTCGATCGATAGGTCCAGCGAACCCGCGGCAAGTTCCTTCACCAAGTCCCGCCGGCCGGTGTAGTAGCTCTCGATGTTGATATGCGGCGCTTCCGCCTCGAGGATGCGCTCTAACTCGGGCAACAGGATCGCTTCCGCCATGTCGTTCATGCTGATGCGGAAGCGCTTTTCGGACGTCGCCGGATCAAAAAGATAGGCCTCATTGAGGCTCGTATGCATCAGCTGCAGGGCTTCGCGCACCCGGTGAATGATGTTGTCGGCAACGGGCGTCGGCGCCATGCCCTTGGGCGTTCGCACGAAAAGGTCGTCGTTGAGCGTCCGCCGCAGTCTGGCGAGCGCGTTACTCGCCGCCGGCTGGGTGATATGCAACACCTCGGCGGCCCGCGTGAGGTTGCGTTCGGTATAGATCGTGTCGAAAACGACAAACAGATTCAGATCCACATTCGGAAGCCGCATGGTTGTGCCCTCAATGCATTCATGAAATGTATAGAACTATATCATTACAATAAATTTCCAGAATGCTTCCGTCCGCGATAGACTTCCCGCCGAGTCGAACAGATATAAGGAGACAAGAGATGGATTTCTCGCCGAGCCCCAGGGTTCAGGAACTGCAGCGCCGCGTCGAGGATTTCATGGACGATTATATCGTGCCGCGTATCCGTGAATGGCGGGACGAGGTTCATGACGGCATTTATCCGGTCTCGTTCATGGGCGACCTGAAGGCACTCGCCAAGGAGGAAGGGCTCTGGAACCTCTTTCTGCCAGGCCTCCAGGACGATGAGCCGGGCACCCGCCTCACGAACCTCGAATATGCGCCGTTGGCCGAGATCATGGGCCGCGTGCAATGGGCATCCGAAGTCTTCAACTGCAGTGCGCCGGATACCGGCAACATGGAGGTATTGCACCTGTTTGCCGCCCCTGAACAGCGGGAACAATGGCTGGTGCCGCTCCTCAATGGCGAGATCCGCTCCGCCTTCGCGATGACCGAGCCGGACGTTGCGTCCTCGGACGCCTCCAATATCCAGACACTGATCCAGCGCGACGGCGATGACTATGTCATTAATGGCCGCAAGTGGTTTACCTCGAATTCCGCGCATCCCGATTGCAAGATCTTTATCCTGATGGGCAAGACCGATCCGGATTGCGAGAACCGCCATCGCCAGCAGAGCATGATCCTCGTGCCAAAGGACACGGAGGGCGTGGAGATCGTGCGCAATGTGTCCGTCTTCAACCACGTAGCGCCCGAGGGCCACTGCGAGGTGACCTTCAAGGGGGTGCGGGTTCCCGCGTCCAATCTCATTGCGAACGAGGGCGATGGCTTCATGATCGCGCAGGCTCGACTGGGGCCGGGCCGTGTGCACCATTGCATGCGCAGTATCGGCATGGCGGACCTCGCCCTCAACCTGATGGTCGAGCGCTCGCAGGAACGGAAGACCTTTGGCAACTTCCTACATCAGCACGGCCAAGTCGCCGAATCTATCGCGCGTTCGCGCATGGAGATCGAGCAGGGGCGGCTCCTCGTCCTCAAGACAGCCTGGATGATCGACAATGTAGGTTCCAAGGGCGCGGCGAGCGAGATTGCCATGATCAAGGCGGCGATCCCCGAAATGCACGCCCGGGTCGTCGACCGCGCCATCCAGGTTTTCGGCGCCATGGGGGTCACACCAGACACACCGCTCGCCGACCTTTATACGTTCGGCCGTCTTCTGCGGATCGCCGACGGACCGGACGAGGTGCATCTTCGCAGCGTCGCGCGCCAGGAAATCAAACGCTCCAAGGAGACGTTCGGCAGCTACGCCCGCTACCTGACACCACCGGAAAGGCTCTGACGGGCGGATCGGTCCCGGCGGCGTTTGCGCCTAAAATGAAGCGGTCGGTGACAAATGATTCGTTCTCTGTGGATCGTTCCGATTCATCCGGCGATTGTCGGATGCATCGCCAAATCGATCGATTTTGCTATTCGAACCGGTCTCAAGATTAGTCCCGCGCCAGGTCAATCATTGGAAGGGTTAAGAATGACATGCGATACCGGGACCGCTACCGAGGCGGGGATGGCCGTTACCGCACCGACGAGCACGGCGACCATGCGTTCCCGGAGCAATCCTCGCGAAGGCGCGCCTCCGCGTCTCGGTCGAATACGGGCGCAACCAAATTGATTGCGCCCGAGAACCGATCGGCCCATGTTGCCGATGAAGAGAAGGTCGTT
This sequence comes from uncultured Enterobacteriaceae bacterium, assembly GCA_964523765.1. Lineage (GTDB taxonomy): Bacteria > Pseudomonadota > Gammaproteobacteria > UBA11873. Next base: position 9,929 of record CAZFZX010000007.1, on the reverse strand, counting down.
CTCTACATCGAGGACAATCCCTCCAATACCGTGCTGATGACAATGATCATCAAGCAGATGACGGGGCCGTCGAAATTATCAACGTAGAGAAGGCGCCGACCGAACTCAATGTCACGAGCGCGGATGCAGTGAGAAAACTACTGGTATCCGAACGAGCGAAGTAGGCGCCGGCATGGCCCCGCGCCGCGGCCGACCCAGCGACAAAATGTTCGCTATCGTTACACATCTTTACGCATTGGAGACCCGATGTTTCAAGGCGTCCTACTACTATCTCCACACCGGAATTCGAATAGAGAGCGGGAGATCAACCATGGCGAAACGACGAATACGCCTCGCCGCATTGGCGATACTCATCGGTTTATTGCCGGCTACGGCGAGCGCATACCACCGAAATCATATCCAACGGCACCATTGGGCGAGACACCACGCGCCCGGTCTGCATTTCTACCCGGTCCTTCCTTTGTACGCACCCTACGCCGCGGCACCGGCACCAACCGTTGTCGAGGTCGAGGCGCATCCCGTCGCGGGGGCATCATCCAAGCTGTTCGCATACCCCGCGCAGGGTCAGTCCGAGCAGCTGCAGGCGCAGGATCGCTACGAATGCCACAGCTGGGCTGCGCGCGAATCCGGGTTCGACCCGGTCGTCGCCGCCTCGAGTCCGCCGGTAACGCCCGTGGCGCCAGCGCCCGGTTCCAGGACCGGTCCCTCTGATCCAATCACGGGTGCGGCCGGCGGCGCGGCACTCGGCGCCATGGGTGGGGCGATCGCGGGCGATCCCGGTATTGGTGCGGCCATCGGTGCCGCCGTCGGCGGGGCGGTGGGTCTCGCGAACCAGGCCGATCAAGGCGCCAAACAACGAGCGGCGATTAGACAGGCAGCGGCGCGGAACGCGCAACACGCCACTGCCCGAGCGTCACAACAAACAGACTACACCCGGGCGATGAGCACTTGCCTGGTTGCCCGCGGTTATGTCGTGAGCTGAATCTGCCGAAGAATCAATGGTCGGGCGGGGCACAACTTATCTTCCCCCTAAGCAAGGACTCCATTTACCATCAGTCCTTAGATGCCCCGCCCGGCCGCCCATCTTCTTCGGATGAGTTAGGCGAGATTACCCGGGCAACCACTTGGCGGAGAAAAGGAGTCGTTTTACGCCGCGGACGAGGCGTCTCCACAGACCAAGTCGTTGTTCCGACGTGACGGGTCGCGGACTAGAGCGGCGATTTCAACAAACCTCGAAAAGCCCCGCCGCACCCATGCCGCCACCGACACACATTGTTACCACGACGTTTTTAGCACCACGGCGCTTACCTTCGATCAGCGCATGTCCGGTCAATCGGCTCCCGGTGACACCGTAAGGATGGCCGACTGCGATCGACCCTCCGTTGACATTCAGCCGCTCGTTCGGGATCCCGAGTTTGTCGCGACAGTATAAAACCTGCACCGCGAAGGCCTCGTTGAGTTCCCACAAGTCGATATCGTCAACGGTCAGACCTGCGTTTTTAAGTAGTTTCGGGATCGCGAATACGGGGCCGATCCCCATCTCGTCCGGCTCGCACCCGGCGACGGCAAAGCCGCGAAATACACCCATCGGGTTCAGACCTTTTTGCGCCGCGACCGTATCGCTCATGATGACCTGCGCCGAGGCGCCGTCGGAAAACTGGCTGGCATTACCGGCCGCGATGACGCCTCCTTCGATCGCCGGCTTGATTTGGGACACGCCCTCATAGGTCGTCCCCGGGCGGATCCCTTCGTCCTGGGATGCGGTCACTTCTTTGACCGTTTCGGCGCCCGTCTCTTTGTCGACCAGTTTCATCTGGGCCGTCATCGGCACGATCTCATCGTCGAATTTGCCGTCTTCACGCGCTTGGGCGGCTTTGTTCTGGCTGTCGACCCCGTAGCGGTCCTGGTCTTCACGCGATACCTCGTAGCGCTTGGCCACCATTTCCGCGGTCTGCAGCATCGGCCAGTAAATCCCCGGCTTGTTTTCACTCAACCAGGATTCGGCCAGCATATGTTGGTTCGCTTCGTTCTGGACGCAGGAGATCGATTCGACGCCGCCGGCGACGAAGATGTCGGCTTCGCCGCATTGAACGCGCTGGGAGGCCAGTGCCACGGTCTGGAGACCGGACGAACAGAAACGGTTGACGGTCATACCCGAGACAGTGACCGGCATTTGTGCGCGCAACGCGATTTGGCGGGCGATGTTCGAACCGGTCGCGCCTTCCGGGGTCGCGCAACCCATGATCACGTCTTCGACTTCGCCCGGTTCGATGCCCGCACGCGCCACCGCGGCCTCGACCGCGTGGGCACCGAGCGTCGCGCCGTGCGTCATGTTGAAAGATCCGCGCCAACTCTTGCACAAAGGCGTTCGGGCGGTCGAAACGATTACTGCCTCGGTCATCTCAATGTTCTCCTAATTTGGTGCCTGTCATTGAAGCGAACCCCAAACTTTAACGGACTGCGGGCGCGGCGTCACCTTGGAACCGGCAAATAGCGGCCGGGTTCGGGCGTTGCCGGGGGCTTAGACGGTCTCCCTCCCGCTAGCATCCGGCGAGCCAGATTCGATACACTGCACTACGGGCCGAGACCCATAGCCGATATTCTTGCTGACAAACAAGGAAAAGAAATGAGGATCCTGCCGGGTCGCGGACGCCGCGCGCCGTCGCAAACCATTGTGCTGCTGGCCCGAGTATTCCTCCTCGCGGTACTGCTCCCCATCGGAGTGGCCGCCGACGACGCCCCGCTTCACGTGCTCTTGACGAACGACGACGGATACGATGCACCGGGGATCAAAGCTATGCACCGAGCGCTGCTCGGCGGTGGCTACCGGGTCAGCGTAGTTGCCCCGCGCGACCAGCAGAGCGGCAGCAGCATGCGCGTATCGATCGGCTCCATCCGGGTCGAACAGCTCGAAAAAGATTTCTGGACCGTCGCCGGCACGCCGGCTGACTCGGTTTCGTTTGCGCTGCTCAAGCTATTGCGGGACAGCCCGCCCGATGTCGTCGTCTCCGGCGCAAATTTCGGTCAGAACCTCGGCTCCAATACCAACATTTCCGGCACGGTGGGAGCCGCCATCATGGCGGCGCAGTTGGGTGTTCCGGCGATCGCCGTATCGGTCGGGATCCATCTCGACGAGCGCGAGGCGACGCCCGTGCGCTTCCCTTCGACCATGGATGCCTTCGCTCCCACGGCCGCATTCACGGTAAAACTGCTGCGCGAGATCGACCGGACCCGCCAGCCCGGAACGCAACTGCTGCCGGCGAACAAATTGTTGAACCTCAATTATCCCGCGCTGCGAGCAACGGAAGTCAAAGGAATGCGCGTAGCCCGGGTAGCGCGTACCGGAGGATTTGTCCCGGTTTTCGTCGAAACCGACACGCCCGGCAAAATCCGCATTGCACTCGAACACGGCAACCCAATCGATCGATCACAACCGGCGGCCGATACGAAGCTTTTTGCCGAGGGGTACATTACGGTGAGTGTACTCGACGGAAGTCTCGACGATGGGCGTGAAAACAGTGTCGCGCTGGAGGAGCGCCTCGCCGATTTGCTGGTTCGGGAACGCACCGATCGGACCCAGTGACCCGGTTGCGTTCGAATGCAGCTACCGGAACTGACACGGCGACTGAGTTCCTTCGTCGGTGATGAATTCGAGACCGGTGCGACACTCGGGGACGTGTCGGTCTCCGACGGCCATGCCGGGCTGACTTTCCTGTTCGACGTCCGCTCGAAATCCGGGCGTGAGACCGGGTATGTGATCAAAATCCCTCCGAAGGGCGTGCGGTACAAAGGCAACACCGACGTCTACCGCCAGGCGCCGTTGCTGCGGGCCCTGCGGGGATACGGGCTGCCCGTACCCGAAGTCCCGTGGGCATTTGAGGATAACTCCTGGTTCGACAGACCTTTCATCGTTATGGAGCGACTGCCGGGAAGGGTATTTCTGGTTTGGGATCCCCATCGATCGTTTTCACGCGCACGAGCCGATATCCGACATTTATGGCGCCAGTGCATCGAACAGCTGCCGCATATTCACGAATTCGACTGGAAGAACCGACTCCCGGACTGGGACCAACCGGAGCCCGTAGCCGATAATGTGTCGAGGTGGAGGCGGATCTATGCGCAAGCGCCCGATCCCTCGTGGATCGCCGCCGCCGAACAGGTCGAGGAGTCCTTGTTAGCGACGCTGCCCGAAAAGGAACCCTTCGGGCTTTTTCACGGCGACTACCAGCCCGGCAACGTGCTCTACGAGCAAACTCAGCTCACTGGGATCGTTGACTGGGAGCTGTCTGGGATCGGCTCGCAGTTATTGGACGTGGGCTGGCTGATGATGATTTGTGACCCGATAAACTGGGTCGATGAATGGCGACCCGTAGACCCACCGTCGCCGGAGGAAGCACGGCGCCTTTACGAATCCGCGATGGGTCGGACGTTCGAAACGCTGCCGTGGTATCAAGCCTTCGCCGGCTACCGCCTCGCGAGTATCGGCTGCCTGAACGTCAAGCTGCATCGTAAAGGCCAGCGCCCGGACCAATTGTGGGAAAAGATGGCGCCCACGGTGTTGCCGATGTTTTCCCGGGCCCACGATATTCTAGGGAAGCTCTGATTAATTCTGGGGCAGTCGGATCGCGATTCAAAATTGTTCGACTCAAGGCGCGGATCGCAAGTAATAGCCGGGACTATTGGTAAGATCCGCAACGCCGAGACGGACGATTTTGAACGCAAGCCGGCGTTCCACGAATTAATCAGAGGTTTCCTTGATAATCGCTGCTTCTGAGAGGCCGGTAGCAACGGCTGAGAAAGGGGAATTTGATGCTCGTTTTTAGGCAATTATTCGACCAAGTGTCATCGACCTACACCTATGTTCTCGGTGATTCGGATAGCGGCGAAGCCGTCGTCATCGACGCCGTGTACGAACAGGCGGGTCGTGATCAGGCGCTGCTCGACGAGTTGGGCTTGAAACTCGTCTCAGTGATCGATACCCACTGTCATGCCGACCATGTGACCGGCGCGTGGCTGCTGAAATACCATACCGGAGCCAAGATCGGGATCTCGGAAAAGGCGGGCGTCGAAGGAGCAGATCGGCTTCTAACCCACGGCAATCGCATCAACTTCGGGTCGCGCTACCTGGAAGCACGCGAGACCCCGGGACACACGAACGGATGTATGACCTATGTGATGGACGACGAGAGCATGGCCTTTACCGGCGACACTCTGCTGATCAGGGGTTGCGGACGAACAGATTTCCAACAAGGTGATGCACGCGCCTTGTATCGATCGATCCAGACCCAGATCCTCGCATTACCGGACCAGACCAAATTGTACCCGGGCCACGACTACAAAGGCATTACGATGACCAGCGTCGCCGAGGAGAAACAGTTCAACCCGCGGCTCGGGGGACAGATCAGCGAGCAGGATTTCGTCGGTTACATGGACAATCTCGGGTTGGCGCACCCCAAGCAGATCGACATCGCACTGCCGGCAAATCTGCGCTGCGGCCGACCCGCAAACGATGTCGTCGCCGCCGGCGACGCGGCTTGGGCACCGCTGAAGCTGACGTTTGCCGGCGTCTGGGAGATCGACTCGCAATGGCTCGAAGAAAACCTGCGCGACGTCCAGGTGCTCGATGTCCGCGAAGCCGATGAGTATGACGGGCCGCTCGGGCACATACCCGGTGCTGTGCACATCCCACTCGGCGCTTTGGCCGAGCGCGCCGATGAGGTTAACCTCAAGGTGCCCGTCGTGACCGTATGCCGCGCCGGTGCACGCTCGGCGCAGGCTACGGTCTTATTGAAACGAGCGGGACTGAAAGACGTCGCAAACCTGAGCGGCGGAATGCTGCGCTGGCGGGACCGCAACTACCCGGTCGTCGGCGGCGTCAATTAGGAGAACAAAAGAGGCGCACGGAAACCGAATGCGTTCTTTTTTCTCCCTCGTATTTACGCGCCCTCATTGAAAAGCGGCGGCGCGGATTGCTTCACCTTGGCGTCCTCCGTCCAATAGCGCTTGGCCCAGATCCCGTGGTAGGGCTCGTCACCGATCGGCATGCGCCAGGTTCTGACTTCGGCGTCCGCTATGTGTACGGCGCACAAAGCGCGCGTTTGATCGTCGGTACCGTCGACATAAGCGTTGGCGTCGTCGATGGGAATATACCGTTGCGCGATGCGGCGGTAACGCTCGCGCCAGGCGTCGTCGTCCCCCAACTCGTTCACAACCTCAGCCTTCCCGCGGACGACAACTTTACGGTAGGGCGTGAGACCTTCGTCGACGCACAGCGCCACCCGCGGGTCGTTGCGGATATTTTTCAGCCATTCCGAATGTTGCCGCGGCGTAAACCAGATGCGGTCTTCTTCGTAAACGAACCAAATAGGCGTCACCAGCGGCGCACCGCTGGCGTCCACGGTCGCGATATCCATCATGAATCCGGGCTCTGTTAGAAAGGCGTCGCGCTCCGCGCGAGTCAATTTCGGCATGGTCCTTCTCCTTCTTGTGTTTTAGCGGTTGCGTCCGGCAGGCGCACCACGGGGTTTTACCTTTTTATTCTTGTCTTTAACCCGTCCGCGCCGCAGTTCCCGCTCCGTCCGAGCAGTCGTGCTGCGAAACGGCCCGGCCTTGTTTGCGCCGCTCCGATCGGCGACGGTACCGACCGGTTGATAACTCGGCACCAGATGCCGTTTCGCGTTGCCGATCAGATCCGAACGCCCCATCCGTTTCAGCGCCGCGCGCAGCGCGGGCCAGTTGTTTGCGTCATGGTACCGTAGAAACGCCTTGTGCAAGCGACGCACTTTAAGGCCCTTCGGTACCGTCACGGCTTCGCTGTCCGGCCGGATGCGGCGCAACGGGTTCTTACCGGTGTGGTACATCGCCGTCGCCGTGGCCATCGGCGAGGGCAGAAAGGCCTGCACCTGGTCGACCCGGTAACGATTGCGTTTCAACCATAACGCAAGTTCGAGCATGTCCTCGTCGCTGGTACCGGGGTGGGCGGCGATGAAATAGGGGATCAGATACTGCTCCTTGCCCGCTTCCAGGGAATACCGGTCGAACAACGCTTTGAAACGATAATAAGGTTCGATACCGGGTTTCATCATCTTCGACAGCGGACCCTCGGCAATTGCCTCGGGCGCGATCTTGAGATAGCCGCCGGTGTGGTGTTGGGCAAGTTCCTTCACGTACTCCGGTGACTCGATAGCGAGGTCGTACCGGACCCCGGATGCGATTAGTACCTTTTTAATCCCGGGCAAGGAACGTGCCCGCCGATACAGGCGCACGAGCGGGCCGTGATCGGTTTTCAGGTTCGAACAGGGGCCGGGAAAGACACAGGACGGCCGGCGGCACGCCGCTTCAACCAAAGCACGCCTGCACTTCAGTCGGTACATGTTCGCGGTCGGCCCACCGAGATCCGAAATGATCCCGGTAAAGCCCGCGACTTCGTCGCGGATGGTTTCGATCTCGCGGATGACCGAATCCTCGGATCGATTCTGGATGATCCGGCCTTCGTGTTCCGTGATCGAACAGAAAGTACAGCCGCCGAAACAACCGCGCTGGATCGGAATCGAAAAGCGGATCATCTCATAAGCAGGGATCGGTGCATCACCGTATCGCGGATGCGGCCGTCGCGCATACGGTAACTCATAGACGGCATCCAACTCAGCGGTCGCGAGCGGCAACGGCGGCGGATTCAGCCACACGTCGATGTCACCGTGGCGTTGGACAAGAGCCCGGGCGTTGCCCGGGTTGGATTCGAGGTGGACGATCCGCGAAGCGTGCGCATACAGGATCGGGTCGCTCCTTACCTGTTCGAACGCCGGCAAACGGATCACGCTGGTTGCTCGCTGCGAATTCGGTACGCGACCCGCAAACCCGAGGTGCCGCGCCGACGGACCGGCATGGTCGCGAGTGGGAAGGGGCAACGCGCCGCCGGAAGACGGCGAGGTTTCGGGACTTGCGGTTTCAGGCGGATCGGCCCGCGACGAATCGATCTCGGTCCAGCCGTCCGGTGCCTGCCGGACGATACAAGCGGTACCGCGCAGCGCCCGGATTGCGGTGATCGACTCACCGCCCGCGAGGCGATGGGCGATCTCGCTGAGTTGCCGCTCCGCGTTGCCGAATACGAGCAAGTCCGCTTTCGAGTCGAGCAAGATGGAACGGCGCACCTTCTCCGACCAATAATCGAAATGGGCGACCCGCCTGAGGCTCGCCTCGATACCGCCGACAACGACCGGTACCTCCTTATAGGCTTCACGGACACGTTGCGCATAGACAATGACGCTGCGGTCAGGACGCCGGCCGGCTTCTGCGCCCGGCGTATAGGCATCGTCGCGCCGGATCTTCCGATCGGCGGTGTAGCGATTGACCATCGAATCCATGTTGCCGGCGGTGATGCCGAAGAAAAGGTTCGGCCGGCCGAGACGGGTGAAATCGTTCGGTTCGCGCCAGTCGGGTTGCGCAATGATGCCGACCCGGAACCCTTGGGCCTCGAGTAAGCGCCCGACAATCGCCATCCCGAAACTCGGATGGTCGACGTAGGCATCGCCGCAAACGATGATCACATCGCAACTGTCCCAACCGAGCTGGTCCATCTCCTCAACCGTCATGGGCAGAAACGGGGCAGGGGTCAGCCGATGCGCCCAGAATTTCTTATAGGAAAATATCGGTTTCGCGGGTTCCATACCGCGTATTAGACCGCGCTCGGGCATCCGGATCTATGCATGTCCCGCAATTATCACGACAATACGAACGGCCGGTACGGGGCCGGGTGGATGATCCGCCCCGTCTACGCGTCCGGAACGCCAACCCGTAGAGGAGACACGAGCGATGGGACTGATGGTGGATGGACAATGGCACGACCAGTGGTACGACACGAAGACAACCGGTGGTCGTTTTCAACGATCCGCGGCGCAGTTCCGCAACTGGATCACCGCCGACGGCAGCGCCGGGCCAAGCGGGGAAGGGGGGTTCGAAGCTGCGGCAGACCGCTACCACCTCTACGTCAGCAAAGCGTGTCCGTGGGCGCACCGTACGCTCATCTTCCGCCAATTGAAGGGGCTCGAAGATTGGATCCCGCTTTCCGTCGTCCACTGGCACATGGCGGAGAACGGATGGACGTTCGCGCCGGGCGACGGCGTCATCGCCGATCCGATCCACGGCGCGAGTTATGTCTATGAGATCTATCGCGCCGCCGATCCGAACTATTCGGGCCGGGTGACCGTCCCAATTCTCTGGGACAAACAGAAAAACACCATCGTCAGCAACGAGTCAGCCGAGATCATCCGCATGTTCAATTCGGCTTTCGACGGCCTCGGCGCGACGCCGGGGGACTATTACCCGGAAGCGCAGCGCGAGGAGATCGACGCGATCAACACCAGGGTCTTCGACACCGTCAACAACGGCGTCTACAAATGCGGATTCGCGACCAGCCAGGTAGCTTACGACGAGGCCATCGTTCCGTTGTTCGAAACGCTCGACTGGCTGGAAGACTTGTTGTCCAAACGCACCTATCTGCTGGGCGATACCATCACCGAAGCCGATTGGCGGTTGTTCACGACCCTCATTCGCTTCGACCCCGTGTACGTCGGCCACTTCAAGTGTAATCTCCGTCGGATCATCGATTACCCGAACCTGTCCCGATTGACGCAAACGCTGTACGACCACCCCGGGGTCGCCGCAACGGTCAACATGGCGCACATCAAGGCGCACTATTACGGTTCTCACGAATCGATCAATCCGACCCGGATCGTGCCGGCCGGTCCGAACCGGTTCATCGGCGGGTGATCGGAGCCGAAGCGGATAGAATGTATCCACTCCAACCCCGCCACTGGATAGGTGTTCCAAAATACCGATCAGTTTTGGGTTAACGGCCGATTACTGTATATCATCACCGTCATACCGGCCCCGGATCAAGTCCTGTCTCTTGATCGGATCTTTGTCATTTC
>CAZFZX010000006.1:0-59979 GCA_964523765.1 uncultured Enterobacteriaceae bacterium | reverse complement strand
AGATTGATTTTTTCTTTAAAGTTGATGAGATCGGTTTTGAAAAGCTCGGCCGGTGTCCCGGGCAAGATATGATCTCGACCATCACGAACACCGATAGATTTGGCGAAAACCGGCCGTTTGCCGCTGAGCTTAATACCTACTTCTTGGAACGTTTTATCGGCCGCTCCACCGACATAGAGGGCATGCGCACCCATGTTGAATAAAACGCCATCTTTGTTAGTTGTTTTCGCTCGGCCGCCCAGCTTTTTTCCTTGCTCATATAGGGTGACATGTCCGCCATTTTGAGCTAGAAAGATAGCGGCCGTTAGCCCAGCTACCCCACCGCCGATAATCGTTACTTTATTTTCTGAATTGTCGTCCATTTGTTTCACCTTTGTTTCAACCGTGTCTTTTGGACAAAGCGGTTGCTATTTTGATCTTTGAAACAGTAGACGAAAAGAGATGCCATTTTGTGACATTGAGTGGGGAGATAGTGGAATTCCGGGGACACAGTACTCAACTCGGAGCGGCGGCGGTCGCATGGTGCAGCCTTGGCCAGGGTCTTAACGGAATTCCAGGCTGCCGGTCCAAACGAATGCGGGCCAGTTCCGTATCGATGATCTGGTCGATATCGGCCAGCCCATCTTCAACATCACGAACCAACAAGTTGTTTAGAATCCAATAGATTGGAATTTGAAAAAGTCGTTATGGCACTACACGGTCGGGTTTGTGAGTTTTTCTAGAGGATCGTCTTCTCCGTTTTACCCGGATGATGTGGGATTTCTAATGCGTCCGAGATAACTTGCTGACATGACTCTCGCGGGGCGGCTTTACGGACGTGCACGGTTTTGCCAACCGCCCGTATAGTGGTCCCCGTTGCGTGCGCGTTCTGAACTGCGGGTTTGTCCTCCCGGCGCACTTCCGACCGTTTCAAATACCGGGGATCCGGGTGAAATCCGGTTCTCGTTTCTCGATGAACGCGGCTACGGCTTCTTGATTGGCCGCGGCACCGAGTAAATGGCCGTAGGCGGCGATCTCTCGCTCATGCGCGGCCCAAGCGTCGGTTGGTCGTCCGCTGCTGCCGAGTAGGAGTTCCTTGGTCGCGATGAGTGACGGTATCGGATTCGCGGCAAGTTCCTCGGCTACGGTCATCGCTTCCGGTAACAGATCCTCGGGTTCGGTGACCCGCCACGCCAAACCCATTTCGTGGTATTGGGCGGCGCTGAACCAGCGGCCTGACATCAGGGTGTAGGCCGCGTTCTGCCAGCCCATGCGCTGAATGAAGGTGTAGCTGCTTCCCGCTTCGGGGGCAAGACCCAATTGCGGGAAGGGAGTCTTGAGTCTGGCGTCGGCGGCCATGAACACGAGGTCGCAGTGGGCGAGCATGGTCATTCCGATACCGATCGCCAATCCGTTCACTGCGGCGATCAATGGTTTGTTGAAACTCGTGAGCTGTTCCAACATCCGCGGAAACTGGTGTTCGCCGTCTACCGCCAATCCGGCCTGCATCTCCGCCAGGTCCTGCCCGGCCGAAAAAGCTCTCCCGGTGCCGGTGATCACGACCACCGCCGTTGCCTCGGCGGTCCGTGCTGCCGCCAACGCATCTCCAATCCCGGCGAACACGGTATTGTTCATCGCGTTCAAGGCATCGGGTCGATCGATAGTGAGTAGTCGGACCCGGCCGTGGTCTTCGACCCGCACGCTGTCGTTAGTTTCCTGCCATCTTCGTGCTCCCGTGTCATCGTCGCTGAGGTTCGAGAATTCTAACAAACTGACCGGAGCCGCGAACGCCCGCCGGGGCGCGTTGCGGCCATCATATGGGTAGAATGGCCGGAGAAACGTTTCCGGGAGAACACCGATGACGCTGTCTAGCACCAGCGAAGTAGACGCATCGTCGCCGCGCCATTTGCGCGGTAAATACGCGATATGTGGCGTCGGCGAAACCAGCTATCGCCGCGGCTCCGACCAAACCACCCGGTCGCTCGCGAGCTGGGCGGTAGGCAACGCAATCGCGGATGCCGGCATGACTGCCGGCGACATCGACGGTATGTTGAGTTATTCCTTGAACGATTCCACGTTCGCGCCGCACGTCGCGACCGATTTGGGGATCCGTCTGAACTTCTATACGGATATCTTCGGCGGCGGTTCTTCGACGGAGTGCCTGATAGGGATCGCTATCGGGGTCATTGAGGCCGGGATGTGCAAAACGGTGGCGATCTATCGCGCGATGAACGGTTATTCGCAGGTACGCATCGGCGGCACCGGTGCCCGATCGGCCGCACCCATAATCGGCGATCAGATCCATCATCGCGCCTACGGCTGGCAAAGCGCGGGCCAACTCTTCGCACCGTCGTTCATGCGGCACATGTACGAATATGGGACGACGCCCGAGCAAGTAGCGGCGGTTAAAGTCGCGCACAGCAGGCACGCTTCGAACAATCCGAAGGCTTACTACAAGCGGCGTTATAGCATCGATGACGTGATCAATTCTCGGATCATCTGCAAGCCGCTACATTTGCTCGATTGCTGTGTCGAGACCGACAACGCTACCTGCGTCATCGTCACGCGTATCGACCGCGCTCGCGACTGCCCGCGCCCACCGGCGGTGATCCAGTCGGTTGCTGGTCGAGTATGCAAATCGCACGGCGATATTCATCTGCATTATCAGGCCGGTCCCATCTCGACGGTTGCCGGCGTCTATGCGCGCGACATCCTGTGGCCCAATGCGGGCGTCGGGCCGGAAGACATCGACGTCACCGGTTCCTACGACGCTTTTACCTTCACGACCATGATGCAGCTGGAAGACTATGGCTTTTGCGCGAAAGGAGAAGGCGGCGATTACGTGTCGAACGGGACCATCGAACTCGGCGGCAAGCGGCCCAACAACACATCGGGTGGCCACCTGTGCGAAGGCTATACCCACGGCATGAGCATGGTGATCGAAAACGTCCGGCAACTGCGCGGCGAAATCGACGATTCCTGTCCGCCCGGGACGGATGGTCGCCGGCAGCACACCTACGATTATGCCGAAGGCGGGTGCCGCCAAATCAAACAGGTCGAGCTCAGCGCGAATCTCGGCTGGGCACACCCCGGCGCGGGCTCCGCGGTGGTGATGGCCAAAGACCATCGATAGGGAGTGCGATGATGCCAACGCAAGGTGAATACATGGGAATGTTGCTCACGGTCGACGATCTCGACGGCGAGAACCGCGATTTCTTCAAGTATTGCGCGGCCGGCGAATTTCGGCTGCAGCGCGGTGTGAAAAGCGGTCTGTTGCGTTATCCGCCGACCACCGCCTGCCCGTGGACCGGTGAGCGCGAGTGCGAGTGGGTTGCGGTCGAAGGTAAGGGCACGGTGCACTCCTACGGCGAAGTACATCATGCCATTCAACCGGCATTCAAAGACAAGGTGCCGTATCTGATCCTGCTCGTTGATTTGGACGAACAGAAAGCGCGGCCGAGCGAACACGAGGCGCTGCGCGTCGGCGGCAACCTCGTGATGCCGGACGGCCAATTCGCCACGCCGGAAGTCATCCGGCAGGTAGGGATCGGCACCCGAGTACGCATGGTGTTCGTCGATGTCGCCGAAGGGTTCGCGCTGCCGCAGTGGACGATCGACGAAACGGCGGCACAGCCTGCCGATACCTGGCGCTATCCGCGCGAATGAATCGGGGAACGACGCGAAGCGATCGCGCCACCTGAAGTCAAAGAGGTTGATGGAACCGGCACCGTCGATCGAATTTCCGGCGCGGCGTGCCCGATTGTGGCTCAGAGTGATGTATATTTCCTGCTCTTTACGCTCACGGAGCACCGGTTTGCGACTCGGACTCACACCCTGGAACTTCGACGACCTCTCGGCCGCCAGCTTGACGGAACAGGCGAGCTTTGCCGAAGTGCTCGGTTATGAATCGTTCTGGTTGCCGGAAAACCATTTCAACGAGCGCGCTATCCCCGATCCCTTAATGCTGCTCGCCGGCGTAGCAGCCGGTACCGACACCATACGCTTGGCGACCACTTCGTTCCTGCTGCCGCTGCGCAACCCCCTACTCGCTGCCGAACAGGTCGCGGTGTTGGATCGACTCTCTCATGGTCGGGTACTGCTCGGCGTCGGGCGCGGTTATGCGCATGAAGTGCTGGCAGCGTTCAATATCGAACCCGGCGCGAAACGCCGGCAGTTCGAGTGGACGCTCGCGCTCATGAGACGAGCGTGGGCGGGCGAACCCGTATCCCTTGATGACGACGCCAATAGCGGGGTTATCGTCGATCCGCTGCCCGTGCAGCGGCCGCATCCGCCGATCTGGGTCGCGGCGTTCGGTCCCAAAGCATTGGCCCAGGCGGGGCGTTTGGGCCTGCCGTATCTCGCTTCTCCGATCGAGACGCTGAGCGATCTACGAATAAACATCGAACGCCACAGCGAGGCGGTCGAGCAAGCCGGTCACTCACCTGTCGAGACCCGCCCGATCATGCGGACGGTTTTCGTGAGCGAGCGCGGCGACGATATCGCGGCACTGCGCAAGCGCCTAGCGGCGACTAAACTGCCGACGGGACGGAAACCGCACGCCCCCGTCGACGACTGGGCCGTCATCGGCGAAGCAAACTATGTTGCGGACAAACTCGCCGAATACAAAGAGGCGTTGACCGCGACGCACTTGGTGGTGACACGATTGCGGCTCGACGGCGTCGACGAACCGAAACTGCGCGAGTCAGTCGCGCGCATCGTGGAGTTGGTATGAGCACATGCGATCGCGGGCGCCAGGAAGCTGGATAAGCGGCGCCGAGCAGATAATTGATCCGAAATGCGGTTCACGCTGTTCGTAGGTCCGCCTGCCGTCACCCCGGACTCGATCCGGGGTCCAGTCAAACAATGTCCGCCTGCGGCGGGCTTTTTCTACTGGATGCCGGATTGAATCCGGCATGACGGTAATCACCTTCATCAGTTAATCCCGGATTAAAAAGTGATCGACATTTCGGATCAATCGTCTAATGCCCAGACTATCGGGGCGCGGAGAGTATGCCTTTCGTGACGAGGTCCTGAATATCCGCTTCTGAGTAACCGATTTCGCTAAGCACTTCGCCGTTGTGCTGACCGAGGTGCGGCGCGATCGGATGCTGCGGGGCCGACGCACCTTCAAAACGGGCAGCCGCACGCGGCTGACGGACTCGGCCGAGAATCGGATGCTCGTATTCGGTAATGAGTTCGTTAACCAGGACCTGTTCGTGTCGTATCACCTCGGGCCGCATCAGGATCGGGGCGCAGGGTACGCCGTTGGCATCCATCCGGCTCAACCATTCTGCGCTACTGCGCGTCTCGATCACTTTCGAAGTTTCCGCGAGACGTTCCTTGATATTGATGAAGCGGTTCGCGGTCGTGTTGAAGCGCTCGTCGTTCACCCACTCGGGGCGTTCCAGCGCCGCGCACATGCCTTCCCATTCTTGATCCGACATGGCGCCGGCGGTGATATAGCCGTCCAGTGTTTTGAACACCAGATCTTGTGCGATTTGTCCGACGCCGGGCGCACGTTCGTCATCGACGATCGTCAGGTTGATCATCCCTTCGGGCCACAAATACGCGATCATCGCATCCAGCATCGCCAACTTGATGTGCTGGCCTTCGCCGCTGCGCTCGCGCGCGAGCAGTCCAGCCGTGATCGCTTGCGCGGCCGTCAACGCGGTGGTCTTGTCGGGTACGACGGTGCGCATCATCCGTGGACGGCCCGCTTCGCCGTCGGCCTGGATATCGGTGACCCCGGAGAGCGCCTGGATCACCGGGTCGTAAACGCGCTTGTGGGCGTAGGGGCCCTTGTCCCCGAACCCGCTGATGGAGACGTAGATGATGTCCGGTTTCAATTCCCGAATGACGTCCGCGCCAAGGCCCATTTTGTCGATCGCACCGGGGCGAAAATTCTGCACGAAAACGTCCGCAGTGCCCGCTATCTTCTTAACGATATCGACCCCGGTCGCCGACTTCAGATCGAGTGCAATCGCACGCTTGCCCCGATTGATGTTCAGAAAACCGGCGGTCATACCCTGGCGGCCAACGCCCATCTGCCGGGTGATATCACCCGCGAGCGGTTCCACTTTGATGACATCGGCACCTTGGTCGGCCAGCAACATGGTCGCTGCCGGCCCGGATAGCACGCGGCTCATGTCCAGTATGCGATAGCCCGACAGCGGTCCTTTCATATGCGCTTTATAGCGGCAAACACCAGTGCCGTCCAACGGCCCGGCCGGCGTCGGCGGACCCCACGGGCAGAGTACATCGACTTTACCAAACCCGGCCCTTATCCTTGTGAGTCTGGGAGTCTTGGTTAAGACACCGACGAATTGAAACGAACGAGCCGCGAGGTTGCGCTGCGATGACCGCCTACCTGCTGATAACCGGCGCCATTTTCTTGATCGTGGGCTTGCGGGCTCTGTTCAGGCCGGTCGAAACCGTAGCGTTCCCCTATGCCTTAGGCGCGGACGATGTCGATGCGAAGAATTTCCTACGCTCCGGGGCAGGGGGCGTCACCATTGCCAGCGCGGGGGTGTTCATCGCCGCAGCATTTGTTGAATCGCTCGCCTTCTCGGCCTTGCTGTTGGCGGTCGTGTTCATGGGCGGGCTCCTGTTCGGACGCATCGTGAGCCGCGTGCTCGACGGCAAGCCCGGGATCATTCCGCGCATCGCCGCCGCGGGCGAAGCGCTGGGTTTCGCGTTTGGTCTCTACTGGCTGTGGCAAATCGCCGTCTAATCGACGTTCGACCGTCCCTTACTACGAGCGCCGTTCACACGCGCCGGGTGATGTCCGCGAGGCGTTCGGACACCGTCCCTGTGAGATTCCAGAAAAGCCGCGCGGCAATGCGCGGATAGCGGGATTGGATCCGTTCGAGACTCTCCTGGTTGAGCCACAAAACGCGCACCCCGGTCATGGCGTCGATGTTGGCGGAGCGCTTGCCGGTAAACAGGGCGACCTCGCCGAACACGTCCCCAGGGTGCAACGCACGCAACACGCGGTTGCCCTCCGGCCGCGACACCTGGGCGACGACGACCCCCTCGATCAGAATACAGATCTCGTTGCCTTCTTCGCCAAAAGAAAGGATCCGATCACCCGGTTCATAGGGTTCGATGCGTCCAAATAAAGCCGCGATCCGCGCCTGCCGGTGGGTGAGTCCCTTGAACAGGGGGATTTTCTTATGCGGCTCCGCACCCAAGTCGACCGTCAGCACTTCCCACAGGGTGACGAAGCGCAACCCGCTGCTGAGCGCCGGACTGAGTGTGAGGTCGACCAGCCAGGCGAAGAAAAGGGTTAACGCCGCGAGGATCCCGAATTCGACTTGGTTGCGCAGATCGCTGACCAGTAGCGCCAGGAAACCGGCGCACAACGCCGCCGTCGTGAACGTGACGGGACGGATAATCGCCGCGATCGCGCGCTCAACGCCGAGTTCTTCGTTAGCGAGCTTCCGCGATTCGGTATTAAACCGGGAGAAGTAGTGGATACTGTCGTCGACCGCGATCCCTAACGCAACGGTAGCCACGAGGCTGGTAGCAAGATTGAGCGTAATACCGGTCAAGCCCAGGATCCCGAAAAAAGCGGCAATAGGCAGCAGATTCGGAATGAGCGCCACCGCGCCGACGCGCAAGGACCCGAACAAAATCGAGAGAATGAGGTAAATGATGATGAGCGCACCAGATAAGCTCATGATCTGCCCGCGAGTGATCTCGTCCATCGTCTGCGCAAGCAGAACCGAGCTACCCGTTACTTTACCTCGCAGATGTTCCGGCAATTCGCCTAGCCGATCCTCGATGCGGGTAACAAGCGCGCTGAGCGCGTTCGAGCTCACCGCGGTCGAGCGGACGTGCATCAGCGTGCTTTTGTAGCGTACGTCGGCAAATCGCTCGACGTCATCACCGGCACCGAGGGACAGCAGCTGATCGGACAAGTTGTAAGTTTCGGGGATCGCCTTCTCGGGCGTAATGTCCGGCACGAAGGTGAGGTGCAGCATGCGCATGTAGTCGACTAGAGAGACGGCGCCGCCAACCTCTGGTTGTTTCGTCACCCATTGCTGTAAGCGGTCCAATTCCCGAAGGTCCTCGGGGTTTTTGAATACATTGGGAACGTCGCTCTCGACCAGTATCTGCAGCGGTACCGCGCCGGAAAAAGATTTTCCGACCGCCGCGAAATTCCGTTGTATTTCGCTGTCCGCCGGAAAGTTACTCAGGTAATCGGTCCCGACCTTGATCTGATTCGCGCAAATTACCGACAGCGCTGCAACGAGAAAGCCGCCCATCAGAATAAACCTGCGGTTTTCGAGATCGAACTTCGAAATCTTCGGCACGAAGTTCAGCAAAAAGCCTGGGCTCGCGGACGCCCGTTTAGGCACCGGCAGAAAACGGAGCCCGACCGGCACCAGTACCACCGCGCACAACCAGCTCAGCATCGTTCCGAGCGCGGAAAACAGTCCGAATATCTGAATGGTTTCGATGTTGCTCATCATCAACGAGACGAAGCCGATGCCGGTCGTGAAGGCCGTGAGGGTCAAGGGCACAAACACCTCGTCGAGAGAATGTTTTATCGCCGCGATCTTCTCGAGCCCACTCGCCAGCGCGCGTTCGAAATCGCTGACCACGTGTACGGCATAGGCGAACCCGACGACGAAAACTACCGGCGGCATGATGACCGTGACGAAATTGAGGGCGTAGCCGGCACGAATAAAGATCGCCATGGTGATCAATAGTGAAATCCCGTTGACGATCAACGGCAGCAGTACGCCCGGCAGCGAACGCAAACCGATCATGCTGACCAAGAAGGTCGCGAAGACCGCGAGCGGGAACACGAGTTGAATGTCGGAAAATAGGGTCCGGCCGGTTTCGAGCCGGGCAACGATCGGGCCCGTCACGAATTGTTCGACGTTGCCCGCTTCTTCCCGCGACGCCAGCGCGATGGCGTCGATCTCCTCGCCGAGTGCGGCTGTGTCCAGACCCGGAGCGAAGTGCACCGCCAGTACCGCGCCGCGCCCGTCGTGGGAGACTAGTGTGCCGATGTAGAGCGGATTGGCAAGAGCGTCGCCCTTGAGACGCCGTGCTTCCTCGATATTGGCGGGAAGCGTGTCCAGAAACGGTCCGATCTCGGTGAAATCTTCTTCCGCGCGCACATACACCGCGGATGCCAGGCTGTCGACGGTGTCGACGCCCGGCATCTTCTCCAGCCTGCGGGTCAGCCGCTTGAGTGCGGCCAGACGCTCCGGTGTAAACAGATCGTCGGCGAGCCATACGACGATGAGCACGTCATCGCCAATGAATCGGTCGCGCACGCTCGCGTAGACCTTGAGGGTCGGTCCCTCGGCGGGCAGCAGGTTCTCTATCGACGAATCGACACTAATCTTAATCCGGCGATTCTGCGTGTCGACGGTTTCGTCGAAGGCAAAGAAGAAGACGAATATGGCGAATAGGACGACCACATAGGGGTGGTCGACAAGCCACTCGAGAAGCTTGGAGATCACCAGACAGGGTTAGGGTGCCATCCCCAGGCGTTTCGGACTGAAGATGCTGTCGTTGAGATCGACATCGACTTCGACGTTTTCGACGATGAGTTCGGTCCGCGTGTTCTTCTTCCGATCGTGCATCACTACCCGATGTGGCACATGGCGGTCACCGACCGGTTTGATCTGGGCGGGCGCCGCCAGCAATTCCTTACTCAATTCGCCGTCGAGCCCAAAAAACTGAGTTTGCAACGGCACGCAGCGCGCCTGATCGACGAACGTCAGGATGCGGCTGTATGCCGATCCCTCACCACCGGATATCGTTTCGAGCACGTAGGCAGGTTCACCGGCCACGGTCTGATCCTCGGTCCGTTTTGTTTCACTGTCGGCGGCCGCTTTCTGAAAATGCGAGAATTCTTCGTAGCTGAAATCGGTACCCATCATCGATGGTCGCGAGTTGCTTGCCGGTGACGCACCGCGTTCGCTTCAAATCCGGTACATACAAGTACATGGTTGGTTCCGACGAATCGCTTTCCACCATCAACACGGCAACGCCTTTGCGGCTCGGCGGCGCGGTCAATCGCAGCACTGCGCGCGATTTGTCGTCATCGGCGCGGCGCCAATACAACTTGGCAATGGATTCCTCGATCAGTCCCGATCCGTCAAACGATCGCAGAGCGAGATTTTGGGTGAGAGACTTCGCCGGCATCATTTTGTCGATACAGGCCTGGATCGCCGGGTCGGAGATCGTCGGCAAGTCGGCGGCTGGCAACATCGGCGATACCGCCGCCGCCAGCAGTATCGCGATGATTTTCGTGGACAAAGAGGCTCATGTCGTCTGCATCGGATGGAACGCCTTATTTTTTTATCAATCCACGAAAAGAAGGTTTCAGGTGTTGGAAGCGGCGCAAATGCTATCGATCGAAGTACCCAGCATCCGATCGAATTCGTCGTCCGACTGCGGCGCGCTGAGCCCCTCGACAAGCGCGCGCGAAAAGCTCGCGACCACACCGTTGTTTCTGCTGAGCCGCGCGTTGGCTTCCTCACGCGAATAGCCGCCGGAAAGCGCGACCACCCGCACGATCTTCGCGTGCTTCACGAAGTCGGCATAATAATTGTCTTCCTCCGGTAGGGTGAGCTTCAGCATCACGGCCTCTGTGGCGCTCAAATGATTCAACTCCTCCATCATCGCCGCGCGCAGCAGCTCTTCGGCCTGCGCTTTGTCCGGACAATGGATATCGACCTCGGGCTCGATGATCGGTACCAGACCGGCGCCGACGATCTGGCGCCCTAGTTCGAACTGCTGTTTCACGACCGCGGCAACGCCGCTCGGACTTGCCTGCTTAATCACCGAACGCATCTTGGTACCGAAGATGTTCTTCGATTTGGCTTTTTGCAATAATTCGTCGAGACTCGGCATCGGCTTCATCGGCTGGACGCCGTCGTTCTCGTCGGCAAGGCCCTTGTCGACTTTGAGAAACGGGACAACGTTCTTGACGTCCCAAAGATAATCCGCCGTAGGCTTTCCTTCGATTTCCCTGTCCATCGTGTTTTCGAACAAGATCGCACCGAGAATTCGCGCGCCATCGAAACTCGGGCTCGTAACGATCCGTGTCCTCATCTGGTGAACGACCGTAAACATTTCTTCGTCGTTCGACCATGCTTCGTCCGTGACGCCGTACTGGCCAAGCGCTTTGGGCGTGCTACCGCCGCTCTGGTCCAACGCCGCAATGAACCCGTCGCCGGTTTTGATCTTCTCTAACTGCTGTTCGAATGTGCTCACAATTGCCCTCGGGACTATTAAAATTGGTTAGTTTAACGGACCGTGCGGCATTTCCGCCGCGCAGACCACGGGTAGTCGATAGGCGCCTAGTATAGAAGGGCTAATGGCTTAAAGCGATTGAACGGGTTGCCAAAGTGACTCTGCAGCGGGGGTCCTGGCGCTGAACCCGGCGGCTCCACTCCGGCGGCCGCGATTCGATGCATGCAAAGTGGGCCGAGGGGTTGTTGTTAGCAGGGCGCTCGGTATCGCTACCAAATAGTGGCGCCGCCGTCGACGACGATATTCTGTCCGGTGGTGAACGAGCCAGCGCTCGAGGCGAGATACACGGCGGCGCCCGCGATCTCCCTTGGTTCCGCGATCCGCCGCAGCGGATCGCCGCCGGTGCGCGCATTCAGGATCTCCGGGTTTTCCCAAAGCGCGCGCGCGAACTCCGTGCGTACCAAACCGGGCGAAATCGCGTTGATGCGGATATTCTGCGGGCCGTACTCGACCGCGAGGTTACGCACCAACTGCAGATCCGCTGCTTTCGATATGCAGTAGCCGCCAAGCACCGCGCTACCGCGCAGGCCGCCTACGGAGGAGACGATGATGATGGATCCGTCCCTGCGCTCGACCATCTCCGGTAGCACCATGTGCGCGAGCCAATGGTTGGATTGGATGTTAACCCCGAGTATTTTCTCGAAAGCGGAATCCGGCATGTCCTTCATCGGTCCGTAGTAGGGGTTGACCGCCGCATTGCATACCAGGATATCGATCCGGCCGAGTTGGGACCGGGTTTCATCGACCAGCCGCTCCAGTTCCTCTTTATGGCTGATATTCGCCGGGATGACGACCGCTCCTCCGGCGGCCTTTTCGAGCTCGGCATTGATTTCGTCGGCGACCGCTTGGCAGATATCGGCCTTGCGGCTGGAAATAACCACCTGGGCGCCTTGACGCGCCATTTCATGGGCAATGGCGCGACCAATCCCCTTGCTCGATCCGGTGATCAGCGCCGTCTTTCCTGTCAAATCGAATAAACCCTGCATCGCGTATCGTCCTGTGTTCGTCCGTCAGTCGGTTATTGTCGGCCGCGCGGTCGCCGCCAGTAAAGGCAAGGGGCCCCGGCGCTGCGCCGGTCTATCGTTGAAGGGGCTTCGTTCCGTGGACAGTGGCGGATCACCGAAGACGAGACGTCCGTCCGCTCACCAGGTCGTGCGGGCGTCGATCGGCCAGATGTCGACCAGCGTGTCGCCGCGAACGCAATGATAGACCTCGTATAAGTTCAATGTAGCGTAGCATTTCGGAGTAACGCACTCCACCGCATCGCCGAGCCGCATCTTGTCGTCGGGATGCGCGAAATTGATCCGCCCGAGGTCGTCACCCACCAGGTCGTAACTCGCGCCCGCCGGCGCGCCGCTATTGAGTCGAGGGGGGAACGCCGCCGTGGAGAATTCCTTGATCCCGGCGTCAGTAATGGCGAACTCCGGCTGGGCTACGCTGATCACGCTGGTGCGGACGAATAGCGCGGTCTCGAACGGCGTGGGATCGTCCCGGCGCAGCGGCGTGGACAGGTAATTGACATCCATGAAGACATAGGTGCCGGCTTGGCTTTCGGTGAAGACGCTTTGTTCGTGATCGATAGCGTGGGTTCCGGTACCGCCGCCCGTCACGATTCCGGGGGACAGACCGAGCGCGTCCAGGCGGTCGCACAAAGTGCGCAGCGGCGCCACGGCGCCGGCCTGGCGTTGCGCGCGCTCGCCGAAATCCGGGACGCGTTGATCTCGGCCGCTGTAACCCTGCACGCCGGCGAATTCCAGCCACTCGTCGCCGGCCACCTTGAGCGCCAAGTCGCATGCCTCAACGAGGGATGCCAGGCCGGTACGTCGCCCGCCGACTTCATAGTCCACCAGGACCTTGAGTCGCCGCCCCGTGGCGGCCACGGCGCGACCAAGTTGCCGGGCGTTGTCGGGGTCGTCCACGGCGACCATGAAATCTTTAGCGCGGGCATTCAATTTGGCCAATCGCGCGATCTTGGGATCGCCGACGACCGAAGAAAACAGCAGGACTCCGGGGATTCCGCCATCCACCATTGCCTCCGCCTCGGCAAGTGTGGCGCAACATACGCCGAGAGCCCCCGCCGCTACCTGGCGTCGCGCTATTTCGACCGATTTATGGATCTTGGCAACCGGTCGAAGTCCGTGGTTCTTCGACCCGAGATAGTCGGCCATGATCGCGATATTGCGTTCCAACGCGTCGAGGTCGATCAGCAGGGCGGGAGTGCCGAGCCGATTGCGTCCCCCGGCGACGCCAATGAGCGACTCGTTGGGTCCGAGTTTCTGGTCGAGCGCCATACCGTTCAGCGCGCCTCGGCTCTTTTCATCGGCTCAGTAGGTCGCGTTCCAATGGACCATCGGCAGCCCGGCTACGGGCGAGGCGAAATACGGGATCGTCGTTCCCCGCAGGCTGCCAACATAGACCGTCTTTAAGTCCGTCCCGCCGAACGTTACCGAGGCACACCACGGCGCTACCGTACCGCCGCATTCCAGGAGCAGATCCATTGCAAGGGGTTGCCCGGTCTGGAATGCATCATCGAGCTTTTTCGTTTCCTCCCCGGTCGAGTCATCAAAAATCATCTTGCGTTCACCGTCCGGCGTGATGGCGAAAATACCATCATTCATGATGTAAGTGCCCCACAGGTTACCGTAGGCGTCGAACGCAATGCCGTCGATGAAACGGCCGTGGTCTCGTGGACCGAAAACTTCGCGGCCAGTCAGGTCCCCGCCCGGCTCGATCCGATAGCGCACTACGTTACGCCCGCAGGTCTGAACGACATAGAGATACTCTTCGCGCGCATCGAGCTTGCATTCGTTCGTAAAGTGCAGATTGTCGGCGACGACGCGGGCGCCCTTGCCTTGCTCGTACAGCAGGACGCGGCCATCCACGACGTCCTTGCAAAGCGCTCGCGGCCACTCGGGGATCAGGGTCGAGACCGTGATCCAGATCCGGTTGCGGCTGTCGCGTGCGATGAAATTCACTTTGCCAATCGCTTCGCCGTCGACCCGGTCCAGAACAACTTTGCTCGCGCCCGAGCGGGTCATGCGTTCGAGGCAGTCGGTGCCGAAGTTCGAGATCCAGATGTCGCCGTTATCGGCGAATGCGAGGCCGTTCGGCAGGGTCCCCGCCGTGAACTTCTCGGAATCCTCGTCGCCGGCTCCGAAGGCCTCCGAGTGGGCTTGCGTGACGATGGTTTGCCGGCCGTCGGCTGCGATCCGAACGACTCCCCCGCGCGCGTCTGCCGACCACAAGGTACCGTCCTTTTCGGCAAGTATGCATTCCGGCCGCTGCAGGTCGCGACCGATGTAACGAAAATCGTCATTGTCGACCGTAAAGTGATCGATGGGGTTGTCAGCCATATAGTGTTTCCCGACTTTTTACTTTTTGAATGTGGCCGTCTTTCCGGCGCTCAAGCCATGTCACCGACCGTTGGGAAAACGTCCGCCGATCCCGGCGGCGTCCGATCTTGGCCCCGCGTACGGGACGCGATCCCCTGCCGGAGGATATTTCCACAGTGGCCATCCCGAGTCCACCGCATTCGGGCGAACGGTATCGTGTCGGCGTAGACTGTTGTTCGGTTACACTGACGCGCGCAGTCGGTGACAGTTCAGGAGGGAGCTAGAAAAATGCGTTTAGAAGACAATGTAGCGATCGTTACCGGCGGAGGCGGCGGCCTCGGTGAAGGGATCAGTTTGTGCCTGGCACGAGAGGGCGCGCGCGTCGTGGTGAGCGACGCGAACCTGGATCGGGCGAATGCGGTCGCCGAGAAGGTACGGCAGACGGGAAGTGAAGCAATCGCCAACCAGGCGGACGTTCGTAGCGCGGACGACTGCGGGCAGATGGTCGAGGCCGCGCGCGCCGCTTTCGGTCGCATCGATACGATCGTTTGTAACGCCGGTGTCGACGGTCTTCCGACCACAGCGCCGGAGACCCCGCCGCTGATCGAAAATGTCCTGGAAGCGGACTGGGATCTGGTCATGGACGTCAACTTGAAAGGCGTGTTCCTGTCCTGCCGCGCCGTGGTTCCCTACTTCAAGGAGCAAGGCAGCGGCCGCATCATCAATATCTCTTCGGTCGCGGGTCGCCAGGGTGTCGAGTTTCTACCGGCGTATGCGGCCAGCAAGGCCGGCGTGATCTCGCTGACGCAATCGATCGCGTTGCAACTCGCGCCGTACCATGTGAATGTGAATTGCATCTGTCCGGGTATTATCTGGACGCCCATGTGGGAACGATTGGCGGAGTATATGACCCGCACGAATCCGGCCCTCGACGGCGCTTCGCCGGAGGACGCCTATGACGCCGTCGTCAAGCAGATGATCCCGTTTGGCAACCCGCAAACCGCCGAGGACATCGGTAACACCGCCGTGTTCCTCGCGTCCGACGAGGCCAAAGAGATCACCGCCCAGGCGTTGAACGTGTGCGGCGGGATCAGAATGAACTGAGTAGAAAGACATCCGCATGAAGCGATCCGATTTCAGAGGCGACCGGCGACCGGAACCAGGACTCGCGGGGGCGCTGTGTCTGCTGATTGCCTTGGCACTCGGCAGTTCTTCACTGTCTGCGGATTCGGCGGGGATCCGAATCGAACCCGTCACCGCGGGGCTCGCTAATCCCTGGGGCATGGCCTTTTTGCCGGACGGTGACATCCTGATCACCGAACGCGGGGGCGCTCTGCGCCTGTTTGCGCGAGGTGCACTCGTCCCGACGCCGATCAGTGGGGTGCCGCCGATCACGGAGCACGGGCAGGGGGGGTTAATGGGCATCGCCTTGCATCCCGAATTCGAACAGACGCGTTGGATTTATCTCAGCTACGCCGGGCACGGGCCCGGCGGTTACTCCACCGAGGTGCTGCGCGCGCGATTCGACGGCGCGGAACTCACCGGGCACGAGGTAATCTTTCGCGCCCAGCCGAAAGCCGGCGGCGGCAGGCACTTCGGCGGACGCCTGCTGTTCGACGACGCCGGATACCTGTTCATTACCCTGGGCGAACGCGGCCAGCGCGATGACGCACAGGACCCGAGCCTGCATTCGGGTTCGCTGGTCCGCTTGCACAGCGACGGTACCGTGCCCAAAGACAATCCGTTCCACGGAAAACCCGGCGCCGCGCCCGGCATCTATACCACCGGGAATCGCAACATACAGGGGATAGCGGTTCATCCGGATACGCGGGAAGTTTGGACCCATGAGCACGGCCCGCAGGGCGGTGACGAGGTCAACATCATGCGCGTGGGCGCCAACTATGGATGGCCGGTCATTACCTACGGGCGCAACTACGGTATCGGTACCAAGATCGGCGAAGGGACGCACAAACCCGGCATGGTGCAACCCATTCACAAATGGGTTCCTTCGATTGCCCCGTCCGGTATGACGTTCTACACCGGCGAAGCGTTTCCGGCGTGGCGCGGCGATCTGTTCGGCGGCTCCCTCAAGTTTGGTTTGTTAGTGCGTCTGGTCGTTCGCGGTGATCAGATCGTCGATGAAGTACGTATGCTGGACGGCGACTTCGGTCGCATCCGCGACGTCGTCCAAGGGCCGGACGGGTATCTCTATCTGTTAACCGACGAATGGGACGGCAAGTTGTTGCGCATCGTACCGAAAGGGGACAGCTGAGGCGCCGCGTGTGACCGAAGCGTATAAATGGCCACTGAGAGCACGAGCGAATCGACCCAGTTTTCTCCGTGGTTAGCCGTACGCGATTCGTTTACTCTAGATAATTGATCCGAAATATCGATCACTTTCGTCATGCCGGACTTGATCCGGCATCCAGTAGAAGAAGCCCGCCGCAGGCGGACATCGTTTGACTGGACCCCGGATCAAGTCCGGGGTGACGGCAGTTGGAGTAACGACGAAAGTGAAGCATCTTTCGGAGCACCTACTTAGCTCGAAACTCGCGGGTGGAAACACATGGATTCCTCGTCCCCATCGTCCGTACCCTCGATGACCGATCCGAAGCGCGCCGCCGCCACTCTGCTCGACGTGGTGGCCGCCGTCACTCACGAACTGCACCCGCATGACACCTCCGCTCGCCCGCCGACCCTGGATTCGTCTTTCGATCGGGATCTCGGACTGGACAGCCTCGGACGGGTCGAGATGTTTGCCCGGGTCGAACGTACCTTCGGTGTGACCCTTTCCGAGCAATGGACCACCTCGGCCGAAACGCCGCGTGATGTACTCCGGGCCTTAATTAGGGCCGCGGGCGGTAAGACAGCGAAACTGTCGCTCGAAGCGATCGACGTGACGTCCGGCGACGCCGAACCGGCTCCCGACGGCGCCGAAACCTTGTCCGACATTTTGCGCTGGCACGTCGAGCGCAATCCCGAACGGGCGCACATACAGTTCTACGACGATTACACAGACGGCGAAATCATTACGTATCGGGGATTATGGGACGGCGCCTCGGCGGTGGCCGCGGGGTTACAGAAGTACGGACTGGATCCGGGGGAAACCGTCGCACTGATGCTGCCGACGAGTCGCGACTATTTTTTCGCCTTCTATGGCGTCGTTCTAGCCGGCGCCGTTCCGGTACCAATCTATCCGCCGGTAAGGCGCGCACAACTCGAGGACCATCTACGCCGTCAGAGCAGCATTCTCGGAAACTGTCGCGCGAGCATGCTGATCACCGTCGCCGACGCGAAAACCGTAGCGCATCTGCTGACCTCCCAAGTCGACTCGCTCAGGCACGTTTTTACCGTCGGCGAACTCACTGAGCCCGACTTCGCGCGTGAACCCGTCGTGCGGCGTGCGGAGGATATCGGTTTTCTCCAATACACTTCGGGTAGCACCGGTGACCCGAAGGGCGTTGCGTTGTCGCACGCCAACCTCCTCGCCAATATTCGTGCTGACGGCACCGGCATGCAGGTCAATTCCCGCGACGTATTCGTCAGCTGGTTACCGCTCTATCACGACATGGGATTGATCGGAGCCTGGTTCGGCAGCCTCTATCATGCGATCCGGCTCGTGATCATGCCGCCGCTACAGTTTCTAAGCCGACCGCAGCGCTGGTTGTGGGCGATACACCGTTACCAGGGGACCTTGTCGGCGGCGCCCAATTTCGCTTTTGAGCTCTGTTTGCGGCGGATCGAAGACAAAGATATCGAAGGCCTCGATCTCAGCCATTGGCGGATCGTCGCCAATGGCGCCGAGGCGATCAGTCCGGCGACGATGGAAGCTTTCTGTGAGCGGTTTGCCGCCTATGGGTTTCGCCGCACCGCGATGTTTCCCGTCTACGGGCTCGCCGAATGCTCCGTCGGATTGACCTTCAGCCCGATCGGGCGGGGTCCGCTGGTGGATACGATAAACCGCAGCACTCTGGCGAGAGAAGCGCAGGCGCGGCCTATAGCGCCCGAGACGTCGGCGGGTGAGGCGCTGCGGATCGTCAGCTGCGGCTTGCCGCTGCCGCGCCATGAGATCCGCGTGGTCGACGGCTCGGGCCGCGAATTACCGGAGCGCAATGAAGGACGGCTGCAGTTTCGCGGGCCGTCCGCTACGCGCGGCTATTACCGCAACCAGGAAAAAACCGCCGGGCTGTTTCAGGACGATTGGTTGGAGACGGGCGACCTTGCCTACATCGCGGCAGGCGAGTTGTTCATCACCGGCCGCAGCAAAGACCTCATCATTCGCGCGGGGCGCAATATCTATCCTACCGAACTCGAGGATTTGATCGGCGAACTAGACGGTATTCGCAAAGGCCGCGTGGCGGTTTTCGGCTCAGCCGACGCGCAGACCGGTACCGAGCGGCTGGTGGTGCTGGCGGAGACGCGCAAGAAACAACCGGAAGCCCGTGAGCGCTTGCGTACCGCCATCAACGAAATCGCCACCGATGTGGTAACGGCGCCGCCAGACGACGTCGTTCTGGTCGCCCCCAACACGATATTGAAAACTTCGAGCGGGAAAATCCGGCGCGCCGCGAGTCGTAAGTTGTATGAGCGCGGTCAGTTGGCGCAGCAAGAGAAAGCCGTCTGGGTGCAGATTGTGCGGCTCGGGATCGCGGGGATCGCGCCCCAGTTGCGCCGGCTTTTCCGGTTCGCGGCTGAGTCAGCGTTTGCGTGCTATGCCTGGGGCGTATTTTCCGTGGTCGGCGTCTGCACCTGGTCGCTGGCGATGGTGTTGCCACGGACGGTCCTGTGGCGAGGCATCGGAGCGCTAGCGCGTTCTCTCGCGCCGCTCACCGCAACCCCGATCTCGGTCGAGGGAGGCATCCCGCCACGGCCGCGGGCGTGCGTGTTCGTCGCCAACCACCAGAGCTATCTCGACGGCCCGTTGCTCGTATCCCTGCTGCCGTACCCGGTGGATTTTCTGGTCAAGGGCGAACTCCGGCAATCCTGGCTGCTGCGCCGTCCATTGGCCCGGATCGGCGCGCGTTTCGTTGAGCGCTTCGACCGCACCAAAGGGATCGCCGAACTGGAGGACGCCGCGGGGGCCGTGGCCGAGTCGCATGCGTTGATGGTGTTTCCCGAAGGCACGTTCAAACGGATGCCGGGCGTCCTGCCGTTTCACATGGGTGCTTTCACAGCCGCCGTCGCGGCCGGGGTCGAGGTCGTCCCGATCGCGATCCACGGTACCCGTTCGATACTGCGAGCACACTCATGGTACCCGCGCCGCGGCGCGATAACGGTGGCCGTTGGCGCATCATTGGCACCGGATAGAGACCTCGACCCGTGGTCGGCAGCGGTGAAGCTCAGGGACCACGCTCGCCGACATATCCTCGCCCATTGCGGCGAGCCCGATCTAGCACACGAATCCAATGTCGTCGACGCCGCGCCCGCCCGCGAGACTCAAATATAGGTGCTGCCTTTCATCCCGGTGCCGATGTCCTGGCGCATCACGACGTTTACGAGTGCCGGCTTACCGGAGGCGAACGCTCGTTCCAGAGCCGGCCCGATCTCCTCGGGCCGTTCGCAGTATTCGCCGTGTCCGCCCATGGCTTCGACAATCTTATCGTAGCGGGTGTAATTGAGCTTGGTTGCTACCAGCCGGTTCACCCCGAAAACAGCGGCTTGCGGTCTCGCCATTTGACCCCAGGCCGCATCGACGCCGACGATCCCGACGATCGGCAGTTCGAACCGCACCGCCGTATCGTACTCAAACCCGTTTAAGCCGAACGCCCCGTCGCCGTAGATGATCAGGACCCTTTTTTCCGGTTTGGCCAGTTGGGCTGCCAGCGCGAAAGGCATTCCGACGCCAAGCGTGCCGAGGGGACCGGGGTCCATCCAGCAGTTTTCTTCCGGGACGGGTAAGACCTTCGACGCCTGCGCGACGATGTCGCCGCCATCGCCAATGAGAATCATGTCTTTACCCACCACGAAATCCCGGATCTCACGGCACAAACGCAATGGGTCGATGGGCACGTCATCGGAATTCAGTTGCGCGACGAAGGCTTCTTCGAGCTCCGTTTCGCGGCTGATCAAGGTGTCTCGCCAACCGCTGTAATCCAGGACGTTATCGCTGTTGCCGATCGATTCCAGCATCGCGTCGAAAGCCGCGGCGATATTGCCGACTACCGCCGCATCGGCCGAACGGTTTGTCCCGATCAGTTCGTTTTCGATCTCCAGTTGGATGATCTTCGCATCGGCGGGGATCGTAGCGCCGTAGCCGAGACGAAAATCGAGGAGCACGCCGGCACAAACGAACACGTCGCACTGACTGATGGCCTCTTTTCTTACCCGATTTAAGAGTTCCGGCGTGCCGGGTCTCACCGTGCCCCGCCCCATACCGTTCACGAACGTCGGGATATGCACGGTTTCGATGAATTTCTGCAGGGCGGCCGATGCATTGGACCATTTCACGCTGGTACCAGCCATCATCACCGGCCGCTCGGCGGCGGTAAGAATCTTCAGGGCGGCGTCGATGTCGACCTGGGGGGGAATGAACAGCGGCGGCTCCGGGCGCATCGTGGGGAAACGCACGTCCTCCCATTCCACTTCAGCACTCAAGATATCCATCGGGATTTCCAGAAATGCCGGTCCCGGGTTGCCCGAAACCGCATGACGGATCCCCATCTCGATGTAATCCGGGATCCGCCGCGTGTCGTAGCAGGTGTCGGCCCATTTGGTGATGGGCTTCATTACTGCCACATGGTCCATTTCCTGCAGCGATCCGCGCCGCAGGTTGTTAAACGGCCCTTGCCCGCCGATCACCAGGATGGGACTGTTGGCGCGCCAGGCGTTCGCCACGCCCGTCACCCCATCGGTGACGCCGGGCCCCGCGGTCAACACGGCGCACCCCAGCTTGCCGGGATTCATCCGGCTCCACGCATCGGCCGCGTGCACCGCAGCCTGTTCGTGGCGGACGTCGATAACATCGATACCTTCGTCGAGGCAGCCATCGTAAATCGCCATTACGTGACCACCGCTGAGCGTGAAAATGCACTCGACGCCAGCCTGTTTTAATGCCCGCGCCGCGAGCCTGCCCCCATGAACTCCCATTTCCCCGTCCCCGGATGTAAAGAACCGACGATGCTACCACGAGCGTTGGCCGCGAATGTAGCCTGTCGAGGCGGAGACGAAACGGTAGGACGGGCCCTCGGCCCGCACCGCATTTGTGATGGACAAACGCCACAATACTTGATCTCGCGCAATCGACGATTGACGAAAGCGTCTAGATTTCCTCTGTCGACGCAGGATTCGACCCAATAAGGATTCCGAACAAGGAACCGGTTATGTTGCATTACGTTAGTGGCGACATTCTCCTCACCAAGGCAGTCGCCATCGCCCACGGCGTTGCCCCGGACGACCATTTCGACGCTGGTCTGGCTTTGTCGCTCCGCCAGCAGTGGCCGGCAATGTACAAGGATTTTCGCCACTATTGCCACTCGGGCGGCTGCAAGGCAGGCGGCTTATGGGCTTGGGCCGGAGCGGACGGCACCCGGATCGTCAATTTGCTCACCCAGGACCCGCCCCGGAGCCACAATCAGCGGCCGGGACCGGCTTCAGCAACGCACGTCAGCCACGCCCTCCATGCGTTGTCCGCGTTCATTGTCGAGGAAAAAATCGCTTCCCTGGCGCTGCCCCGGCTGGCGACCGGCGTGGGTAGAATGCAATGGGCCGAGGTCAAACCGCTGATCGAACGCCACCTCGGATCGATGCACATCCCGATCTATGTCTACGAAACCTACCACGCGGGACAGCAAGCGGCGGAGCCCGGTTAGCCCGCGCCGCGTCCCCGAACCCGCCCGGATAAAGAGCCCATGGCTACAGAGCACAAGGTCCGTTTCGGTGCTTTCATCCGCGAGATCACGACCCAACAACGATATTTGAGCTATAGCGTACTCGCCCCGAGCATCGAGTCCGAGGCCGAACGCGTGGCGCATCGGCAGGCGAAACTCCAACTCCGCTCGCTCGACGTTTACCGGCTGGTACAACCCTACGTAAGCGTCCGCTTTCGGGATCAAGCCAAAGCGGTCGTTCCGCTCGCCGCCTACCTCGTGTTGTTTCAACTTCTGATCCTGCGTCAGAACGTCACCGATTCGTGGATCATTACCGGCGGCCTGGCCGCTGTCATCATCGGTTTGATGTTGTTCATGGAAGGTTTGAAAGTCGGTTTGATGCCCTTCGGTGAAACCATCGGTAGTATCCTGCCGTCGAAGGCGCCCTTGCCGGCCGTGTTGCTGATCACCTTCCTGCTGGGGATCGGAGTCACTTTCGCCGAACCGGCGATCGGCGCGCTCAAAGCGGCCGGGGCCATCGTGAACGTAGAGAAGACCCCGTATTTGTACGCCCTGTTGAATAACTGGTCCGGTCGGCTGGTATTGGTCGTAGGGATCGGCGTGGGTCTCGCGGCGGTTCTGGGGACACTCCGTTTCATTTACGGATGGAGCTTGAAGCCGCTCATTTATGCGGTCCTAGCGCCGCTGATCGGCCTGACCTTCTATTTTGCTGCCGACCCCGAGTTGCGCCACGTGCTCGGTCTGGCGTGGGATTGCGGCGCCGTTACCACCGGGCCGGTTACGGTTCCGCTGGTGCTGGCGCTCGGGATCGGTATGGCGACTTCCGCTGGGCGCGGACGCTCCTCGTTGTCGGGTTTTGGCATCGTCACCCTGGCGTCGCTATTTCCGATCCTCGCCGTTTACGGTCTCGCGTTGTTCGTTGCCAGCGTCGAAGACGTTGACAGTATCATCGCCGCCGCAAGCGTTGCAGCGGTAACCGAAAGCGCCCCCTGGCATGCCCGCACGCCCATGCTCGAGGTCGTTAGCGGCGCCCGAGCGATCCTGCCGCTGGTGTTGTTCTTGTTCCTCGTGATGCGGTTCGTGCTGCACGAAAAGATCCGTCACCCCGCAAATATCGCCTACGGCATTACACTCGCGGTCGTCGGCATGGTCATATTCAACGTCGGTTTGAGCTACGGTCTGGCGAAACTCGGCGGCCAGTCCGGCGGTCTCGTACCGAGCGCGTTCACGACGATCGAAGTGGTCCCCGATTCACCGCTTTACGATGTTGGCCTGGGTATCGGGATCGCCGCCGTGTTCGCGTGGGTTTTGGGATTCGGCGCGACCATGGCCGAGCCGGCGCTGAACGCGCTCGGTATGACGGTGGAAAGCCTCAGCAACGGCGCCTTTCGAAAATCGATGTTGATCAACGCGGTTTCGGTCGGTGTCGGTACCGGCATCGCGCTCGGCATTTTGAAAATCGTCTTTAGCCTGCCGATCGCCGTCCTGATCATCCCCGGGTACACGATTGCCGTGGTTCTCACGGCGATCTCTACCGAAGAGTACGTAAACATTGCGTGGGACAGCGCCGGGGTCACGACCGGGCCTGTTACCGTCCCGCTGGTTCTCGCTATGGGCCTAGGGCTCGGCGGGGCGGTGGGCGCGGCAGACGGGTTTGGTATCTTGGCCATGGCGTCGATCGGCCCCATCGTTTCCGTACTCGCCACCGGCCAGTGGGTGCGTTGGAAGATTGCCAAGCGCAGGCGCGCCGAACATTGGGAAGAGGAGCAGGCCGTTGGAGGATCGACATGAAAAAGCATGACATTATCGTCCTCACGGACGTGTCGCTCATTACTTGCATCGTCCAACGAGGCTTGGCGGATACGATCGTCGACGCTGCGCAGGATGCCGGCGCCCAGGGCGCCACGGTCTACTACGCGAGAGGCAGCGGCGTTCGTGAACGACTCGGCGTTCTCGGGTTGACGGTGGAAGTCGAGAAAGAAGTCATCACTATCGTGGTGGCCACCGATCAAGTCGATCGCGTGTTCGAGTACATGTACGAGGCCGGTAAACTCGACACGCCCGGGATGGGCTTCATCTACGTGACCCCGCTGGAGAAGGCCGCGACACACGTGCCGCATGAAATCGCAGAACGCCTACTCGGCGAACAAATCGAGGGTGCCGAAGCCCAATGAAGAGCGATGGTCACAAATTAATAACGTGTGTGGTCCCCAAAGGGGTCGCGCCGGGTGTTCTCGAAACGCTCAAGGAACGCTGGGGTATCGTTACAGCGAATATCAACACTGCGCGCGGTATCGGAAAGATCACGCCGCTGAAGTACCGCGGTCTGGGGGAACAGTCCGAGAAAGAAATCTTGACCGTGATGGTAGAGGACGAGCGCGCGGACGACATTTTCGACTTCGTCTATTTCGAGGCTAAAATCGATCAACCGCACGGCGGTCTGATGTATATGCTCGCGTTACAGTACGCGACTCCCTTTGGTCTGCCCGACTTGCCCACCGAGAAATGAAGCCCCGCTAGCGCACGAAACGGAACCCGATGGTCGTATGCGAGCTGTCCGCATTCAACGTCGAACTCAAAGGCTGACCGGGAACGCTATCGCCGTATTGCGCGACGAACCGGTGGAAACTTGGGGTCTGTGCTGTGACACGGCGCGCTGCCTAGGCGTTCGCCCGCGGGCGTAGTAACAGCGTTCTGTATCGGGCAGTCGCATTATCGGCAGAAACTAGGTAAATTAGATGAAAATCAAAAAGTTGTTGGTCAGAAATCTTCAAGCGTCCTGATTCGCGCAGCCCGTGGCGGGTGTGACGGCGCCGCGGGAACATCGCCTAACTGCCGACGGAACTTCGATCACGGAGCGAACTTCGACTAGAGCCGAATCATGGAGAGCGACGAATCGAATCGAC
Organism: uncultured Enterobacteriaceae bacterium; assembly: GCA_964523765.1. Taxonomy (GTDB): domain Bacteria; phylum Pseudomonadota; class Gammaproteobacteria; genus UBA11873. The sequence goes on along the minus strand of CAZFZX010000006.1, from coordinate 34,656 downwards.
CCTTTTCCGCGTCCGCGCAGATCTGCATGGCTTGTCAGCTACACGGATTCTGCCTTCCCGGTCATCTGGGTGCGGAAGTCCTTGAAACGCTCTCTACTATCGTCAAAGCGCGGCCGCCGGTTCCCCGCGGGACTTATCTGTTTAATCAAGGCGCGCCGATGACCGCGTATTATTTTCTGCGGTCCGGGTCGGCGAAAGCGATCGTCGACGACGACGACGGCCGCGAATCGGTGACGGCCTTTCTGCTGCCCTCCGATATCGTCGGCGCTGGGGCGATGCAACGACCGGTTTACTACGACTCCGTTGTAACCCTGGAGAGAAGCGCATACTGCTCACTCGCGGTCAGTGATCTTACGGCGTTATTCCGCGACAGACCGGAGATCCGGGATAATTTCGAATCGAAGATCACAAATCGAATTCACATGGAGCGCCATGCTCGGACCCGGCTCGACCACACCAGCGCGGAGCAGCGAGTCGCGGATTTCATCATTGAACTCAGTACGCGCCTGCATGACCTGAGCCGAGATCCAAACGCCTTATATTTGCCGATGTCGCGCTACGACATCGGCAGCTATCTCGGCCTCGCGCCGGAAACCGTCAGCCGGACGTTGCGGCGATTCCACGATGCCGGTGTCGCCTCCGTTAACGTCAAGCAAGTGCGAATCATCGACCGCATTCGCTTGTCGGAAATCGTTCATAGCCCGGCGGCCGCAAGAAATCTAGCCTGAAAGTCGGCCGTGCTCCCGGCCTGCTGAAGTCGACCGGCTCCCCCCGCGCGGCGCCCGCGTTTTCCGATGGCCCGTTTCTGACCCGCGTCAGCATTGCCGCGCTTTCCTTTGTGTAACCTTCGCACGATAGCCGCCGTGTCGTGCGGTTATCGTTCAAGCGTAACGATGAGGGAAAGAACCGTGAAGAAAATGTCGCCGCAAGGTATCTTGAGTTTTCACGGCGCCTTAGGCGTCGCATTGTCCTGCTCCGTCCTCGTGTTCGCCGGGATCGCCTCGGCGGACGAAGGAGTCGAGGCGGCCGGCAAGCGTCGTTTCGGCGATTACTGCGCGGTCTGTCATGGCGTCGACGCGAAAGGGGCCGGGCCGTTTGCCAAAATGTTGACGAAACAGCCTGCCGATTTAACCGTCTTGACTGAGAACGCGGGTGGTACGTTCCCATTCGACCGCATTTTCGAGACGATCGACGGGCGAACGACCCTCGGTGGCGCTCACGGGTCGAAAGAGATGCCGATCTGGGGCGGTGAATGGAAGGGTTCCAGCGTCGCTTCCGAAACCGCGCTGCGCGGGCGCGTCCTCGAGATGATCATCTATCTGCGATCGATACAGCAGTGAGTTTCGAAGGGTTGTTTTAACGCGGTTTGCACGTATTTGTTCGGTGCATTCGCTAAGGTGATGGTCGCAGCCGCGACCAGATGATCCTGAAGGCCGCCGGCTTCGCCGGAAGCGGATCTACTCTGACTGGCCCCGCGCGGCGGAATGGTAGGACGATCGTCGCACCGGGCGAGATCCGGCAATCAGCGAAAAGCCACCGTGCCCCGGCGGGGTTTATTTGTCCTTCTTTGGCGCATTCGCGAAGGCGATGTTCGTCACCTAGCGGCCGTGTCAGGCAACCTGCCATGTAGAGGCGGTTGGGCTTATGCTAGCCCGGAACAGCGCTCCTATTACGCACGTCCCACCGGCTTCGCGCTTCTCCTTTTCCCGCCGCACTCGCCGCGGGAAGCGTATACTTACAGTGTAGTCGATATTTCTCGTACTGTTTGCCTCATCGACGCCTCGTCCGGCCTCCCCGCCATCATCCGAACTGCAATTGCGTTTATAAGCGTACCGGCAGTTTCCGCCCCAACCACTCGGTATAGAAAGCTTCCAGATCCGGCGTAAAATCGACCTCCACCGGATAGGTTGGCGGTACGCAGTCGACGTCCAGCAACGCACCGCTCTTCGGGCAGATCCATTCGCGCAGTTCGACGAGGTTGGGGTCTATCGTCATATGCTCGGGCGGGAAGATCTTGTTCAACTCGGCCTTCGTCTTTCGGATCCGTACCCGACACTTCATCTTCCAGTTCTCATTCCAGGCACAGAGTTCCGCGCCGCCCATAGTCTTGATGATCGCCTTACCCTTTTTCGCGACGATGAATAAATTCTCACCGAGCGGCAGCAGGATCTTTTCTTTCCACGGGACCATGGCTTGGACGGCGGCGATCATCTCGTCGAAGCGGTTTTCCGATTTCGGTTCACGCATGAGTTTGACGAGTTCCGGCCACGCCAGATCGCGGTTCATCAAAGCGTTGGTGACTTCCTGACTGCTCAATGTATCGTCTGCCATGCTAATTCTCCTCAAGCGCCTTTCACGTAGGGCTTCTGCGGTGACTTCGGATAGTAGAAGCCCGTCGGTGCCGTGGTACGGAAGTCGGTCGTGCCGGTATCGGTGTAGGGAAACTTCTTCAATTGCCAGAAATCGAGATAGACGTCCTTAATCTTTTCCGATAACGATGCGGAGCGGGCAAACGTTTCCGCAACGACCTTGCCGACATCGCCGGTACGCGCGCGTTTGCGTTCTTCGCGCCACCATTGCGACGCCGGTACCGACTCATCGAGGCGCTGTCGCCGGATCTTAGCCCGCAATTCTTCTGTCTTGGCTTCCGTCTTGGCGAAGCCGTGAACCTTGCGTACGTATGCGGGTGTGACCAGCCCGTTGGCGAGATCCTTTTCGATCATTTCCCGATCGCGCTCGATCGGATCGCCGTAGCCCGGTCCGCTGGTGTAGATGACGCCAAAGATGTCGCCGTCGGAAAGGTTCGGCGACCAGGTGTTGAGCGGGCCGCAATACCATTCTTCTGCCTCGAGACGCCCATCCTTCAACATCTCTTCGGCCTCGTTGACACTGCGCGGGATCCGCTCGTCGCGGTCCGCGATAGCCTGCAGGTCGACGCCGCGCGCCCACAGGCATTTCCATCCCGGCGCGGGGTAGCCGCCAAAGAGACCTTTGTGGAACACGCCGCCGTTATGCGCGCCGGAAGACGACAACGTGACGTTGACCAGGCGCGATCCGCGCACTACCCATAGGGACTCCCAGGCATTACCACCGCGGAAGCGGCCCGGCCCGTGGTGATTCGGGGTAAAACTGCGGCCGATATAGACGTTCGGACCGGTCATCTCCCAGACTTCGGCATCGCCCTGCATGCCCTCGGAGTTCCAGATCGGACTGCCGCAGTCCATGCCGTCATCGACGCCGCGGGCGCCAAAACTCTCCGCGGCCATTTCGAAGTTCTGGTAGCCGGTCGGTTGGCCATACTGATCGAAGCCCGAGACGCCGGCGATGCAAGTCGGCGTCGACATGATGATCTCTTCTACAAAACCGCGGGCGAACCAGCTGATTCCGATCAGGCGCCAGACGTTCGCGAAGATCGGGATCAAGGTCCACCAGGCGAGTGACGTAGCGGCCCCCGCGTAGTTCGCGTTGACGATAGAACCCTCGGGCAGATATTGCTTCACCGCGAGATAAGCGCCATCGTTGACCCGACCGTCATAGTTCAGGAGTTGGGTCAGCGTGATCCAGAAACCGCCGTTCATCGGGCCGACGGCGCAGTTAAACGGGTGGAAGCTCCAGCCCGTCGAGCCCTCGAAATCAAGTTCGATATGTCCCTCGGCGGTGACCTCCATATCGTTGCGTACCAGATCGATAAAATCGTTCTTAGCGAGCGGGTGCGTCGCGGGGATGTGCGATCGCTTGTGCACCGGCATGGTTAGCCCGCGGTAGACACCGGGCACCATCGTCGTCTTGACGCGCTTGATGAAGTTGATCCGGCCTTCCTCGATCAGTTCGCGGATCGCCTGCTTGTAGTAGTCGATCCCGAACTCCTCGATCACCTTGGTCAGCGCCTCGCGGATCATGAGACAGCCCGACAGCTTGGCCTTGTCATCCAGCGTCCACCAGTTCGAATTGCGGAGATTCATCTTGAGCCGCAACAGGTAGTCCTTGCGGAAGTGGTCGTTCTCGCCGACCTTCTCGGCGCTGATGTGCAGGCCTTCACCGAAGCGGTCCGGAGCAAATACAGACATACCCGGACCTTCGTAGGTCCCGGCTTCGAGTTCATGCGATACCGATCCGATCCAGGAAATCAACTCCCCTTTGTAGAAAAACGGGGTAGTGGTCATCACGTCCGGGGTGTGGACGCCGCCGGCCCAGGATTCGTTGTTCTCGAAGATATCACCCTCGCGGATCTTGGGGTCGTCTTCGTAGCCGTTGCGGATCATGAACTTGATGAATTCCGAGGTGGTGTGTACGTGCACCATGATGCCGGTCGATAGGGCAATCGCGTCCCCTTCCGGAGTATAGAGACCGATCACGAACTCCTCGAAGTCGCGGATCGCCGGCGACGAAGCGATGTGCTTCATGGTCTCGCGCACGGAGATGATGGTCGACAGGATGCGCGAGTGAAACGCTTCGAACTTCAATGGGTCCTTGTCGTGCACCGGTAACTTCTTCAGGCCCTGGTAATGCCCCGTTTTCTCGTACAGTTGCTCCGAGGCGTCCAGTTTTTGCAACAATGTCTGGTTCTTAGTCATGATTCAAAGTTCCCGATGGTCGTCCGTTATTTCGTACCCTGGCGGTAGTGGATGATGCGGCGCTTGTCGAACGCCGCGTGGTTATCTGGTGGGATGTACAGGGTGGTCGCCGGATGCTCGATCACAGCTGGGCCGTTAACCACGTTGCCGGCCTTGAGCTCGTCCATCTCGTAGACGCGAAATTCCTTGCGCTTACCGCGAAAGTATACCGGGCGTGCCTCTTTCTCGGCCGCGGAATCGGGTTTACGCCGCGACATCTTCATTTCCGGCAGCGCCGGTTTCGGGGTTGCGACGTCGGCGGTGAGCGCGACTTCGAGGATTTGAAAGCCGACTTCCGAATACATCGCCTGCTCCGGATAGATCGTCGTGTAGACTTTTTCAAAGCGCCGCATCAGCTCATCGAGGTCGTCGATCGAGGATAACGTCGCCTTCGGCCAGACCACTTCGAAATCCGACAGCTGATTGGTAAAGCGAACGTAGGCGACCCGCGAAAGCGTAGCCTTGCCGAAGTCCCAGCCGTGCAGCTTGAAATCGGCCTCGGCACGAACTTCGAGCTTGGCCCAAGTTTCGTTGATGGCGTCGACGGCGAGCGCCTTGACCTGCCGCACGTGTGATTCGTCCCCAGGCGGACAACCGGCGACGATACTCTGATGGTAGCGGTAGCGGCGCGGCGCGCATAAAACGCCGAATGCCGAGAAAACAGCGGCGAACGGAAAGCTCACGACATCTTTCATCTCCAGTCCCGAGACCACATCGGCGAGACCCAGGGGCCCCCCGCCGCCATACATCATCAAGGTATAGTCCCTGGTGTTGTAGCCACGCCCGCGCAACATATTGACCAGGAATTCGCGCATGTAATCGCACACCAGCAGATGCGCACGCTCGGCGAACTCGTAGATTTCCGTATTGAAATGTTTCGCCATAGGTTTCAGCGCTTTCACGGCCGCGTCGAGATCGAGTTGCACATCGCCGCCGAGGAAATTTCCCGGGTTGAGGTAGCCGAGCAGGATGTGGCAGTCCGTGATCGTCGGCACGTCCCAGTTGAGGCAGCGTCCGACATCGGAGCCAGCGCTTTTCGGTCCCACCGTCAGTTTGCCGGTGAGCGGATGGACGCCGAGTTCCGAGCCCATGCCGGCGCCGATCGATTCGCTGTGGATCATAGGAATATTAGTGCGGAAACTCAGCAACGTCGGCTCCCGCACGATCGGGATCAGGCCGTCGCGGATGATACCGACATCGAAGCTGGTGCCACCGATATCGCAGCCAACCACATTGCCGGAGCCGAGGATATCGCCGATGTAGTGACCGCCGAGCACGCCGCCTACCGGTCCCGAGACGTAAGACTCGTATAGGCGTTTCGTGCTGATGGGGACCGTTCCGCCGTGCGCGAGCAGCGTTGAGACTTCCTTATCGAAACCGTGAACGCGGGCTTTGTGTTCGACCTGCTGAAAGTGTTCGCGGGCGCGTTCGCCGGCGTAGGCCTGGGCCACGACGCTGGCGAGTCGCGTGTATTCTTTGTGCGTCGGCGCGATCTCGGATGACAACACGATGGGGATCTTCTTGTCGATGCGGCGGATAATCTTCGCCGCCTCTTGTTCGTGCTCGGGATTCATGTGCGAGAACAAGAACATCACGGCGATCGATTCTGCACCGGCATCGAGGAGTTTGACTGTCTGCTCCTCAACGTCTTGCTTGCGCAATTTGATCACTTCGCCGCCGAACATATCCAACCGCCCCTGGATCCCGACGATCCGTTCGCGCGGGATAGCCGGATCTTCGTGGTGATGGGTGACGGTGTGCAAGCGATCGGTATAGGGGTAACTGATCCACCCACCTTCGCCCTTCTCCATTAGGAGGTAGTCCTCGAACCCCTGCGTCACCATCAGCCCCACCTTGGCACCCGTTTTGCTCAGCAGCGTGTTGAGCATGATGGTACCGGCATAGACGATGACGTCGCTGTTCCCGAGCGTGTTGTCGAGGTCGCGGTTGTCGGTCGCGGCGCCGTCGCGGATGGCTCCGAGAAAGCTGACGGACTCATCCTGCTTGTTGGTCAGGTGTTTACCGACCAGAAATTGACCCTTGGCGTCGACGATGACCGCATCGGTGAGCGTGCCGCCCGCGTCCAGAGCGATCCAGTTCTTCTTCCCCTGGGTTATCCGTTTTCTTGCAGCCATGTACGTCAATCCCTCCCGGCGTTTATCGGGTTTGGCTGCGCTTGCGCAGCCAGTGATAATTCTCGTGCACCGCCCGCTAATCTGAAAGACACTGTGGGATCTGTCAAGCTAGCAACGTTCACCCGCTTTTTGCAGAAGGCTCAACCGGTGGCCGGGAGACCTAAGCGCGCACTCAGGCGATCACCCGGTTCCCTTTCCACGCAGCGATCTGATCTCGATCGAAGCCGCAGTCGGCGAGCACCGCCTCGGTATCGGCGCCGTGCTTCGATGCTCCTTTCTGGATCTTCGACGGCGTGCGGCTGAAACGCGGTGCGGGTGCGGGTTGCACCACGCCATCGACCTCGACGAACGTCTCCCGGGCAACATTGTGCGGATGACGGGGTGCTTCGGCCAGGGTTAACACAGGCGCGAAACAAATCTCGCTCCCTTCGAGGAGTTCGCACCATTCGTCGCGAGTTTTGGTCTTGATCAGCGCGGCCATTTTTTCCGACAAAGCCGGCCATCGCGTTTTATCACGATGTCCTTTCTTTTCGGGGTCTTCGAAACCCGTCAGTTCGAGTAACTCGTCATAGAATTTCGATTCGATCGAGGCGATAGAGATATAGCGCCCGTCAGCGGTCTCATAGGCGTCGTAGTAATGGGCACCGCCGTCGAGAATGTTCGTGCCGCGATCATCGGTAACGACGCCGGCCGCGTACAGGCCGTAGATCGCGGCCATGAGCGAGGCGACGCCGTCGACCATGGCGGCGTCGACAACTTGACCCTGTCCCGACGCTTGCGCTTCGAGCAAGGCCGCCAGGACCCCGATCGCGAGATAAGCGCCACCGCCTCCGAAGTCGCCGACGAGATTGAGCGGCGGCGGCGGCGGGGCGTCGGCCGGACCGATGGCATGTGCAGCTCCGGCGAGCGAAATATAATTGATGTCGTGCCCGGCGGCCTTTGCCAGCGGACCATCCTGACCCCAGCCGGTAACGCGGCCATAGACCAGCTTTGGATTGCGCGCCAGGCAGTCCTCGGGGCCGAGACCGAGACGCTCGGTGACGCCGGCACGGAAACCTTCGATCAAGGCGTCCGACTGTTCGACCAGTTTCAGGATCAACTCGACGCCTTCCGGCTTTTTGAGGTCCACGGCGATCGAACGCCGGCCGCGGTCGAGCACGGCGAATTTGGGATCGACTGGGATGCCGAGGCCGGCGTCAACGACTCGATCAACCCGAATGACTTCGGCCCCCATATCAGCCAGCAGCATGGCGCACATCGGATTGGGCCCGATGCCGGCCAGTTCGATCACCTTGAATCCCACAAGTGGTCCGCTTGCGCTCATTCTCAACTCCTTATCGGGCAGCAGATCTCTCGCCCCGCTGAATGAATCGGAAGCTGCCTAGATTAGCACGGCTCGGGAGCGTACTGGGTTGCAGGCCGACACGTTGTTCGACCTGGAGGATTCAGCGTTCGAGAGTTTCTTCGACGAAGCGGTACACAATATAGCTACCGAGCGCACCGAGGCCGGCTATGGTGAGGCTCGCGATCCCGATAGGAGCGACCGCTACGACCATACCGATTGTCATCGGCCCGGCGGCGGTACCGGCATCAGTGAGCAGCCGCCATAGCCCAAGAAACTCGCTACGCCGTTCGGGTGGCGCGAGATCAGTGCCGAGGGTCATCACGATCCCGGTCGACAAGCCGTTTGCGATCCCGGCCAGCATAGCGACGGCGAGCAGCGAATAGAATCCGGAGGCAAGCGCCATTGCCGCCAGCGATACGGCGAGCAGCGCGGAGCTCGGTACTGCGGTGGCACGCCGTCCGAATTTGTCCATGATCAATCCGGCGGGGTAGAACAGTGCCACGTCGACCGCAGCCGAAGTCGAGACGATCAAACCGATGGCGGCGACATCCAGTCCGACGGCGGCACCGATCAGCGGGATCAGCACGGTTCGTGCCGAGCGCATGAGCATGAAGGCGATCGCGGCGACGCCCGCGGTCGAAAAGACACGGCGGTATTCGACGCCCAGATTCACGACCGTACGAAATTTCAATTCCCGCAGCAGCGGCCGTTCGTGCCTGGCGAACACGGCGACGCACCCAAACGCCAGCACTGCTGAGGCGGCTGCGCCGTAGAACGCGGTTGCGTATCCTGCAAATTCGACCACGACGGCGCCCGCTATCGGACCGACCAGCGCCGAGGCGCGCAGGCTTCCGGCAATCATGGCAATGACCCGCCCCCGCGCCGTAGCAATACAGACGTCGGTAATGTAGGACATTCTGCCAAGAAGAAACGAACTGGCGCCGGCGCCGTTGACGAAGGCGATCAGGCAAATGAGGCCGACATCGTCAGTCAACGTATAGGCGAACTGGGAGCCGCCCACTAAGAGGATCGCTAACAGCATGACGGCTTTGTCACCGAGGCGTGCGGCCAGGACCCCCGCGGGTATGTCGAAGGCCATCATGCCGAGGCCGCGGCAACCGACCGCCGTCGAGGCCGCGGCGAGGCTGCCGCCCACTGCAATGACGTAGAGCGGCAACAGTACAAGAATCGCTTGTGCAGCGATCCCGAGTAGCAGTGCGGGTACATATACGGGCAGGAGAAGGGGCCCGTGAATTCTTTCAGCGTTCAATCGGCGGGCACTCGGGCGTGTTGACGATATCCGGCATGATACAGGAACCGGCTTCTCCTCCCCCGGGTGGCGACAACGCGGCCCGCCGGAAAGCGGTGATGACAGGGCACCGCGCACAGGGCATAGTGGTTCCATGTTCGGGCATCGCACCAAAACCGGCTAAGAGGCCGCTGTCATCATGCGCTGCGAGGTGATTGCGATCGGTACCGAGCTGTTGCTCGGCCAGATCACCGATACGAACTCTGCCTGGATCGGCGAGCAATTGGCTCTCTCGGGTATCGACTCGCTCTATCAATTGAAGGTTGGTGACAATTTTGATCGCATGGTCGAGTGTATCCGCCATTCGCTTACGCGCAGCGATGCGGTGATAACCTGCGGCGGACTCGGGCCGACCCAGGATGACATCACGCGTGAAGCGATCGCCGAAGTGATGGGCGCGCCACTCGTACGCCAGCCGGAGATCGGGGAACGGATCCGCCACATGTTCGAATCGCTCGGTCGCGTAATGCCGGAAAACAACCTGCGCCAGGCGGATGTCCCGGAGGGCGCGAGCACGTTGGCGGAAATGCCGGGCACCGCACCGGGCCTGCTTTGCCCGGTCGGAGAAAAGGTTATCTACGCGGTACCCGGTGTGCCGCATGAAATGCAAACCATGATGACCGGCAGCATTCTGCCCGATTTGCGGCGGCGCGCGGGGTTCAACGGCATCATCATGAGCCGCGTGTTGCGAACCTGGGGCCATTCGGAATCAGGCCTCGCGGAATTGCTCGCTGCACGGATCGAGGCGCTCGATGAGGCCGGCAACCCAACGCTAGCTTTCCAGGCCAGCGGCATCGAAGGACTCAAAGTGCGGATCACCGTCAAGGCCGAAGAAGAAGCTAGGGCGCTCGCAATGCTAAACACAGAAGAACGCGAGGTCCGGCAGATCCTCGGCGATACCATCTTCGGCATCGACGGCGAGACCATGGAATCGGTTGTCCTCGACCGCCTACGGGAAGGAGGGTTGACGCTGGCCGTGGCGGAAATCACCAGCGGCGGCCTCATCGCTAAGCGGTTGACCGCGATCGATGCCTCGGGGGAGGTATTTCGCGGCGGCATCGTACCCGCGTCCGGCGCGGTGCGCGAGAGCCTGCTGGGCGTTCCCCGCGACGCCATCGGTACCGCGGAGGCGGCGCGGCGCCTGGCCGCCGCCGTACGCGAGACGCTGGGCGCCGACATCGGGATCTCGACAACCGGACTGCACGACCTCGACGAGCCGAGCACGCTGCCGCCCGGGACTACTTTTCTCGGCATCGCGACCGCCGCTGGCACTGAGGTCGAACAGATCCGGCTGCCCGGCGACCGCGAACGCATTCGGCAGTACAGCGTGATTAGTCTGCTCAACTATTTACGTTTGAAGCTGGCGGACAAATAACCCACATTTCTTACTAGCCCGCATTTTCTCACCAGTCGCCGGACGAGTGTCGGCGAACGCGACGGAATGCGGACGCAATCAGGGGCGCATCAGGAACCGCGTTTCACCGACGAGACCCTCCAGGCGCGGCTGGATCCATTCGATCCAATCACATAGCATCGGCCGGGTTTCGCGCGGGTCGATCATTTCATGGACCGCGAATGACTCGGCGGCGCGAAATGGATTGCGCGAACTAGCGAATCGGGCCTCCAGTTCGCTGCGCCTGGCTTCGGGATCCGGCGCTTGTGCGATGTCGCGACCGAAGGCGACCGCGACGCCGCCCTCCAGCGGCAGCGCGCCGGATTCGGCCGACGGCCAATCGAGCAGATAAGCGTCGGGTCCGAAGTGCGCCGCGCCGGCTACGCCAAAGCACTTGTGCACCCGTACCGAGGCCCACGGAATCGACGCGGTCGCCGCCGCAGCGACGGCCGCCATGCCGTAGCGGATCGTAGCGTCGGCTTCGGCGTCTGCTCCGATCATGAACCCCGGTTCGTCGACGAAATGCACCATCGGTAGATGAAAAGTGTCGCAGAGTTCGATCATGCGACGCATCTTCTGGGCTGCGGCTGCGGTCATGGCGCCGGCGAGATGTCGGCAGTCGTTCGCCGTTACGCCGACGCATTGGCCGTTGAGGCGCGCGAGACCGACCATCAGAGAGGGTCCGAATCCGGCCATCAGCGGAAAGAAGGAGCCCTGATCGGCCACCAAGTCGATAACCCGACCCATGTCGAAGGCATGCCGCCGGTTGTGCGGTACGATCGATAGCAGTTCGTCCTCGCAGCGATCCGGCGGGTCATCACAGGAAACTCGTGGTGCTCGCTCCCAGATGCTTTGCGGCAGGTAGGCCAGGAAAGTCCGGATCTGCTCGAACGCATCCGCTTCGTCCGCCGCGATGTTGTCCACTACGCCCGACCTCCGGTGCACCGCCGCCCCACCGAGTTGCTGCTTAGTGAGGGTGCGCCCGAGCGCGCGCTTGACCAGTGCCGGCCCGCCGACCATGACTTGCGATGTTGTTTCCGTCATAACTGAGAAGTGGGAGGCAACGAGGCGCCCGGCAGGAAATCCGGCGACCGGCCCGAGCGCGGCGGATGCTACCGGTACGGCGCCCATCGCCTCGGCGATGATCCGAAAGCGCGGCGCATCGTAGACGGGGTTCCCGACCGTTTTTGGTTTGCGGGGATCATCGTCGCCGGCGCCGACGCTGCCGCCGCCGCCTTCGAGCAGGCGCACCAGCGGGGTGCGGTACTGTACCGCCAGATGTTCGGCGTAAACGCTTTTGCGCAACCCCGCCGCATTGGGCGAGCCGCCCTTTAAGGTGAAGTCTTCGCCGCCGACGACCACGCGTCTTCCGGCGATCTTGCCGAAACCGACGACATAGTTGGCCGGCGTGAACTCGACGACCTCACGGTCATCATCGAGTACCGCGCCGCCGGCCATACGCCCGTGTTCGCGAAACGAATGCTCGTCGAGCAGGGCGTCGATGCGTTCGCGCACCGTAAGCCTGCCGTCCCGGTGCTGCTTCGCTATCCCTTCCGGGCCACCCTGGCCGCGCGCGAGTTCACGGCGTTTGGCGATCTTCTCGACAAGGTCCTGCCAACTCATTGCACGGCGCTCACGGCGCTGGAGAGACGCCCCCGGCTACCCATCCGATGAGGTCGGCGCCGGGGCTCATCAACAGGACTCGCGGCAGACTCCTAACCCCGCATCTTCACCTCGCCGGCAGCCGGGTGCAGACTCGCCGAAGCACTCGGGCGGCCGTCCATGCGGGCGAACCACGCGGACAGGTTTTCGAGATCCGTGTCGAGCGGCTGGCCAACGTCTTTGGCGAAATCCAAGCAGCAATAGAGGATGATGTCCGCCATCGTCAGCTTATCGCCGGCGACGAAATCCCGGCCCGCAATCAATCCGTCGAGCCATTTCCGGCTGCCCGCCGCTTTCGCCTTCAAGCCGTCGGCGGCTTCCGGAATGCAGAACAGCCGATCCCGGAACATGTCGATCCCTTCGGCATAGCGGAATGCGTTGTACATGTTCTCCGTGATGTTCAATTCGACGCGCCGCATCCACTGCCGGGTGTTGGCCCGCTCTTCGGCGCTAGACCCGATCAATGCCGGGTCGGGGTTCTTCTCTTCCAGGTACTCACACATCGCGACCGTTTCGCCGAAGACGGTGCCGTCATCGAGTTCCAACGCCGGCATCTGACCGCCCGGATTTTTGGCCACATAGGGCTCGGCACGATTATCGCCGCCCAGTAAATCGAGTTCTTCGGTCGGCAGTTCGATGCCTTTTTCGATCATGAACATGCGCACGGCGCGCGGGTTGGGCCCGAACGAATTCAACAGTTTCATCTTTTTTCTCCTAGTGGTGGACCCGTCAAACGAAGCAGGTTCGCAGACTATCGGTCGCGGGTCTTAGTTATCGTCGACGGTCGAAAATCGTTGATCCATCGAAGACAAATGTCAACTTTGGCGTATGGCTGGTCAGGGCGAAGTGTCGTCGCGGTGGTTCCCCGCTGTCGGTTCGCACCCATCCGTCGAGGATCGCGCGTAACGCTGCGACGAACGCCAACGGCTGGTCGAGCATAACATGGTGTCGAGCTTCCGGGATTTCGACGATCGGGGCTTGCGGACCCATCAATTCCGACATGTAGGCGGCGGTTTCGCGGCTGACCAGCGCACTGGACTCGCCGAAGATCAGCGCGGCCCGGCAGCGGACCTTCTGCAGATGTTCATGGAAGGGTTCGCCGAAGCGGCGCGAAGACAGGACGCCGATGTCGAACTTCCACGCCCAGCCCGTCTCGACCTCCTTGATCGAGTGGCGCGCGACGAAATCGACAAGGAAAGCGTTCGCGCATTCCTGTGCCGGCAACAGACGGAAACGGTCGACCGCAGTTTCAAACGTATCGTAGACACGCATCCAGCCCATGCCTTTCGGCGGTTTGAATTTGGCGCGCTCCTCGGGACGCCGGATCGGCGAATCGACGATCACGGCGCCGCCGATTTCATCGCCATAGGCGGCTCCAAAACGCATGGTCATGAGTCCGCCGAACGAGTGACCGATGACGAAGGGTTTCGCTCGCAGACCGGCGGCAGAGATGACCGCCTTCATTTCGTCGGCGCGTTGGATCGCGTCGTAATCGTCGCGCCGGCCGCTGTCGCCCATGCCGGACAAATCGATCGCGGCAACGCGAAAATCACGGGTAAAAAACGGCGCGATGAAGCGCCACCAGTTAGCGTGCGCGCCGCCGCCGTGGACAAACAACAACCCACCCCTGTCTTCGCCGTCGCCGAATCGAGGCCACAGTAGATAGTGGATCGGGCAACCGTCGACCTCGACGAAATTGGACGATACCGGATGCTCGAGCGCCGAGTGAAACCAAGCGGGCGCCGAGGGCGCGGGAGCGAAGCGGCCGGTGATACAAGTCGACATCTCCCGCGAATGTGGATCGGGAACCATCAGCCGCCTTCTATCATCGGCAGAAAGTACACCTCGCTGTCTTCCCGGATCGTTTCGAGTAGAGGTTCCTGGAAGATCTCGCCATCGATGGCGACGGCCGTCCGCTCGCCGAGGCGCGCCCCGATACCGGGAAACTTCCCGTCGAGCCGTTTGATCAACTGCCGTACATTCGTCGCCGCGATCTCGATCTCGGATCGGCCGTTAGCGAAATCACGGGCGACATCCGTTTGCAGTACGACCCGAGCCATTAACGCACCATCCCGCAACGACGAACCTTCATCCGTAACCGATCCCTACCGGGCACCATACCTGCGCGATCGCTCAACGCGCTGCTTCGATGGCCGCGAGTAGCTTCGGCGGTGAAATCGGCAGGTCGCTCATGCGCACGCCGGCGGCCGCAGCGACGGCGTTGGCCACGGCAGCGAGCGCCGGGACGATCGGGACTTCACCGACGCCGCGAACGCCGAAGCGATGGCCGGGGTTCGGCACTTCTATCAGGACCGTATCGATCATCGGCAGGTCCGAGGCAACCGGGATGCGGTAGTCCAGGAAACCGGGATTCTGCAGGCGACCGTCGTCGTCGTAGATGTATTCCTCGTTTAACGCCCAGCCGATGCCCTGAGCTGCTCCACCTTGAAGTTGTCCCTCGACGTAACTCGGATGGATCGCCGTACCGACATCCTGGATCACGGTGTAACGGACGATCGTGACCCGACCGGTCTCCGGATCCACCTCGACGTCGCAGATTTGCGTGCCGAAACCCGGGCCGGCGCCGGAAGCATTGATATTGGCCTTACCGCTGATGGGGCCGCCGGTTTTTCCCGCGGTATCCGCGATCGCCGCGAGCGTCAAGGTTCCGCCTTCTGTTGCACCGACTTTTGTCGCTTCGCCGTCGCGCCATTCGATCGCATCGGCGTCGATGTCCCAAATCTTGGCCGCGCGCTGGCGTAGCTGACGCACGACATCGTCCGCCGCCTCGCAGACCGCCTTGCCGACGGCGAAAGTAACGCGGCTACCGCCCGTGAGCATACTGTAGGCGCTCGAAGCGGTATCGGCGATCTGCGGCTTTACGCGATCGATATCGACGCCGAGGACCTCGGCCGCCATGATCGCCATGGAAGCCCGGGAACCTCCGATATCGGGATTCGCGGTGACGACGTCGACGGTGCCGTCTTCGTTGATGTGCACCGCGGCACTCGATTCCCCGCCAATGTTGAACCAGAAGCCGGAGGCTACGCCGCGGCCCTGGTTGGGTCCGAGCGGCGCCGAGTAGTGCGGATGCGTCTTGGCTGCCGTCAGCGTCTCGAGGTAACCGATCTGTTGAAACTTGGGTCCATAAGCCGCTTGCGTGCCCTCCTCGGCGGCATTCTTTTCGCGCAGCGCGATCGGATCCACGTCGATCTCGCGGGCCAATTCGTCGAGCGCCGATTCGACCGCAAAGGCGGCCGCCGGCGCGCCGGGGGCGCGGTAGGCCGCTGCCTTTGGCCGGTTGACGACGACGTCGTAGCCGACCGTTTTGACGTTCTCCAGCGCATAGGGGGCATAAGCGGTCATGCAGCCCAATTGAACCGGTGAGCCGGCGAATGCGCCGGCTTCGTATTCCATCGTCAACTCGGCGGCGGTGATCGTCCCGTCCTTTTTCGCGCCGATCTTTACGCGGGCATGGCTACCCGAGGTCGGCCCGGTCGCGCGAAAGACTTCCTCACGGCTCATCACGATTTTGACCGGCTTACGCGCCTTCTTCGACAGAATGATCGCAACGGGTTCGAGATAGACCGTCGTTTTACCGCCAAAACCGCCGCCGATCTCGGCCGGCAGCACGCGGATCTTGGAGAGATCCATCCCGCACACCGTGGCGCTGAAATTGCGCACCATGAAATGGCCCTGGCTGCTGCACCAGACCGTCGACGTACCGTCTTCGGTGGTATCGGCGACGCAGGCGTGCGGCTCGATGTAGCCCTGGTGAACCGGCTGGGTGGTGAACTCGTTCTCGACGATAGCGTCGGCTTCGGCGAAACCGGCGTCGGTGTCGCCGAGCTTGAACTCAAAACGTTGGGCGACGTTGGAAGCCGCCTCGGGCTTCGGATCGACGCCTTTGGTAAAGATGTCATCGTGTAGGAGCGGCGCGTCCGATTTCATCGCTTCGCGCGCGTCCATCACATGCGGCAGTACTTCGTATTCGACTTCGATGAGTGCCGCCGCCCGATCCGCAATAGCCGGGGTGATGGCGGCCACCGCCGCGATCGCGTGACCGTCGTACAGTGCCTTGTCGCGCGCCATCACATTGCGTGACAGGTCGCGGAAATTAACCGGCGCCTCTCCGGCTCCACGCTCCTTAGGGTCGAGCTCGGGGAAGTCTGCAGCCGTCACTACGGCCTTCACCCCATCCAAAGCCAAGGCCGCATCGGTTTTGATCGAGAGGATACGAGCGTGCGCGTGCGGGCTCCGAACGACACGGCCCGTTAGCATACCCGGCAGGTGAAGATCGGCACCGAAGGCGGCGCGCCCGGTGACTTTTTCGATCCCGTCCGGGCGTATCGTTCGTGTCCCGACCCAGCGATAATCGCCGCGCTTTTCGCCTGCGGTGACCGTTTTGAACGGTCGTTCTTCCTTACCCATGGTCTAGCCCTCCCGCAGCGCTGCCGCCGCTTTGCGGACGGCCGTGATGATCTTGTCGTAACCGGTACACCGGCATAGGTTACCGGCTAACCAGTAACGTATCTCGGTCTCGCTAGGATCGGGGTTGCGCTCGAGCAGGGCCTTCGCGGCGACGATAAATCCCGGGGTACAGATCCCGCACTGCAAAGCCGCTTCCTCGAGGAAATATTCTTGCAGCGGATGCAGGTGATCGCCCTCGGCGATGCCCTCGATGGTCTCGATGGAGCAGCCATCAGCTTCTACGCCGAGCACCAGGCAGGCGCATACGAGACGCCCGTCGATGGTAACACTGCAAGCGCCACAGTCTCCCGACGCACAGCCCTCTTTGGTTCCGGTCAAGCGCAAGTTGTCACGCAAAACATCGAGCAAGGTATCCTCGGTATCGCATAAGAACTCGACCGGATCGCCGTTGACGGCGCTGGTGACGTGATGTTTCGCCATTAGTTTGCCCTCGCGCGTTGAAGCGCCATTTCCGCCGCGCGCCGCGCCAATACTCCGGCCACCTTCGTTCGATAGGCAACCGTTCCGCGCTTGTCGTCAATAGGTTTGCAGGCGGCACTCGCGGCCGCGCTGAGTTCGGCCAGCGCCGCCGCATCGACTTGAGTTCCGATCAGCGCTTGGGCTCCGGCCTCGACCAGTAACTGTGTCGGCGCGACCGCGCCCAGCGCCACCCGCGCGGCGACGCAAACCCCGCCATCGTCGAGACTCACGCTGACCCCTGCGCCGACCACGGCGATATCCATTTCGGTGCGAGGGATCAGCCGCAGATACGCATCACCCGAATGCGGCGGCCGGGCCGGTAGAAAAAAGCTGACCACGAACTCACCCGGCGCAAGCGAGGTCTGCCCCGGACCAGTTACGATGTCTTCGACTTTGGCCTCACGCCGGCCGGCCGGACCAGCGATGGTGCAAGTCGCGCCGGCGGCAATCATCGCCGGGACACTGTCCGCTGCCGGCGACGCGTTGCAGAGATTACCGCCGAGGCTGGCACGGCCCTGGACCTGCCTCGATCCGACCAAGTCCATCGCTTCGACGACGCCCGGCCAGACCGTCTTAACGTCTGGATGATCACTGAGTTCAACGCCGGCAACGGCGGCGCCGATCCGGTAACCGCCATTTTTCGCCTGAATTTGTTTCAATTCGGGGATCTTTTTTATATCGACGATCATATTCGGGCGTACCCGGCCGGCACGCAATTGAATGAGCAAGTCAGTACCGCCGGCCAGGACTCTGGCAGAGTCGCCGGCTTCATAGAGACAGCGGACGGCTTCGTCGATCGAGGTAGGTGCAGCGAATCGGATATCAGTCACGGTTGCTCCAGACATAGTTCGAAGACAGATCCAAGAAACCGAAATTGTAACGCCGTTGACTTCGATAGCGAACCACAATGCCGAAATTGGACAGCGCAGCGCCGAAAACCTTGGACCGCTCGCGGTTGATTCGCCGGGCGTGCTGGCGCATGCTGCGGAAGATCGGATCCGATTGGGTCAGTGAGCGGAGTAACAGCGAGCGATGTACGATCTGCGGGTACTGTTTTTGTCGGGAGTATTGCTAGCTCTATTCTGGCCGGCTGTAGAAGTCTTGGCTGCCGCCTCAGCTGGTAAAGTCGTTTTTGCGAAGGGTGAAGTCAAAGCCGTCGACGCGAGCGGGGCCGGTCGTTATCTGATTAAAAACGACCCGGTATTCTCCGGTGACACCGTTACCACCGGAGACGGCAAGGTTCAGATCCAGTTTACCGACGGCGGCTACGCGTCCCTGAAAGCCGACACCGAATATCGTCTCGCCGACTACGTTTATCGCGGATCGGCCGATGGCAGCGAGCGCAGTTTTTTCAATCTCCTGAAAGGCAGCGTACGTTTTGTCACCGGCATCATCGGCAAGTCAAACCGTAAGAGTTTTCGGATCAGCACGAAAACCGCCACGATCGGTATCCGTGGTTCCAGCGGGCTCGCGGTAAGCTGCGTCGCTGGGAGCTGTGACGAGAAAGCCGACGGCACCTATCTCACAACCTACGCCGGCATACTAACGCTCATATCCGGTTCTTTCAGCGGCGAGGTTCACCCGCAGGAAACCTACTTCTGCGACGGCTTGAGTTGTTTGCAAATCGAGGTCGAGGCGGCCGCGCCCCAGTCGATTCAGGTCCTCCCCGACCACGACGCGGGGTATCGGCAGGGCGATCAGCAGAGCGCCGATCCCGGCGGTCATTCTCACGGCCCGTCCTCGCCGCCCGCAGCGCCAGCACAGCCCGCGCCGGGCAACTACAACCCGTGGTAAGCGCGCGTGCGTTACAACGCGGGACCGTGTTGTGGCTGCGTTCACAATTGATGCCGGACAACGTGGCATAATTCGAAAATCCGATCCCGGCGGTGCCCGGCGTGCCGTCGCCACTCTTGTAGCGAAATGACCCATGCGGATCATCATTATCAACGACTCAAAGCAGTACATGTCGGCCCTACGGCGCATGTTTGCCGCTTTCGATCCGACAGTAGAAGTCACCGAATACGACCCCGAGCAAATTGGACGGCCCACCCAAGGGTTCGACTGGGATTTGTATGATCTGCTCGTTATCGAAGACCGGCTGGGAGGTACCGAAAGCGGTCTCGCCTGGCTCGCGATATTTATGCTCGACACCACGTTGCCACCCACGATCATGCTGGCCGATGAAAATGATACCTTTGTCGCCAGCAAAGTCGCCGAGATGCAAGCGACCACCTATGTGATCAAATCGGAGTTTACCGGTGACTCCCTGCCCCGGATCCTGAATTCAATCGGCGTTAACGGACCCGGCACGCGGAAAGTGGACCCGCTGGACGATAGTCGATACGAGCAGGACCGGCAAATCTTCGGCGATTTGGCGAGCCGGGAAGGGCAGGTCGAGAGCGGGTACAAGTTTGTACGGCTGATCGGTCAGGGTGCCCATTCGCGCGTTTATCTCGCCGAGCGCCTGGAAGACCAGTTAACGCTGGTATTGAAGATCATGGATTTGCACTCTATCGACGACGCCACCGTCACCAAACGTTTCGCGCAAGAGGCGGCCCTGCTGGCGACGATCGAAAGCCCTTACGTTGTGAAGTTCTACGGCCACGATTTTACGCCCGGTTACGGTTACATAGCCGTCGAGTTTTTTACCCGCGGCGATCTCAAGCAACGCATCGAACACGGCGTCAATACAGAGGAGGCATTGCTGTATGCCTTGAACATCGCTTTCGGACTCGAAGCGATCCACACGCGAAACATTGTCCATCGCGACTTGAAGCCCGGGAACATCATGTTTCGTTCCGACGATTCTCTAGCCCTAGCGGACTTCGTTATATCCAAGCATCTCGGTGGATCCTGGGACTTGACCAAAACCGGGAGTATCCTCGGCACGCTCAACTACCTGAGCCCCGAACAGGGCCTTGGTCAGGACGTCGACCAGCGCACCGATCTGTACGGCTTGGGGATGATTCTGTTCGAGATGCTGACCGGTGAAAAAGCCTTCCGTGCGAGTTCTCCCGGCGCGCTGGTCTATCAACATCTGTATGCCGATGTCCCGACGTTGCCGGAGTTTCTTTCCCAGTATCAACCGATCGTCGACCAGCTGCTGGCGAAGGATCCGAAAGACCGCTACCAGAGCGCCTCGGAGTTAGTCGCGAACCTACAACCTCTTTGCGCCGGCTTGTAGTTCCGCGTCGTCCGAAACGAGCGAGCGACGATGGCAGACCTACGTATCTTTTCCTATTTACCCAATCCCCGGCTCTACAAGGCAACAATTGCCGCGCGCCTGGGGGGCGTGGATCTTGAAATACGGGGCGCGACACCGAAGGAACTCGCCGAGTGGCTGTGGGATTTCGACGCGAGACCGCTCGGCAAAGAAGATCGCATAGACAAAACGTACGCACGCCGGGCGCGCGCCGGATTCTCGGGTGTCCTCTACAAGACCGATGCGTTCCTCGCCGCGAATCCCTTCGGTACGGTACCGGTGGCATTCAGTCCGGACGGCGCGCTCGGCATTTTCGAGTCGAACAGCATGATGCGGGCAGTTGCACGGCTCGCCCGCAACGGACCGCCGCTGTATGGCGGCGACCCGTATAGCGCGGCTCGCATCGACTCGTTTCTGGACGTGTCGTTGGTATTCGCCCGTGACGGCCAGCGCTACCTGTTCGGTTTGATGGGCAAGGGTCTGACCCAGGCCTTGCACGACGACATGGAGAAGGCGTTTTCCAACTATCTCGGCGGGATTGAGGAAGCACTCAAGGCCGGTACGGGTTTTCTCGTCGGCGCACAGATCAGTCTCGCCGATATCTGCTTCGCCGCCGAACTCGTCTTGTTCGCGCTCTGCCGATCGGAACGGGAACGCATCGAGGCCTCGGGTTATCAGGTAATTTTCGACGAGGATGCGACAACGGCCTATCCGCGCGCCGTGGCCCATTTCGATACGCTGCTGGCGCACCCGGCCTTTACCCCGGATCTCACGCCTTTCTATACGGATATGACGTTAGCGAAATTCCTCGGTTAGCGTGTTTCCAACCGCGCCTTCGCGTTACCACTCCTCGCCGAACGGCCGCAGTTCCACATTAAACGACCACGCGCTGCGATCCTGATGCGCTACCTGATAGGCCGTCTCGGCGATTGCGGTAGGTTGGATGAAGTAATCGTCGGCCGCATCGGGCAACATCTCGCGTGTCCAGGCAAGATCGATCACCGCATCGATGACGATGTAGGCGACGTGGATACCCTGCGGTCCTAATGTCCGCGCCATCGATTCGGCCAATACGCGCTGCGCCGCCTTGGTCGGGGCAAAAGCGGAGAAGTTGGGTTTCCCCCTCAAGGCGGAGGTGTTTCCCGAAGCGATGATCGCCCCGGAGCCGGCCTCTAGCATTGCCGGCGCGCAGGCCCGCGCGAGATAAAGAAAACCCATGGTGTTGATGTCGAAATTGCGTTTCAGATCGGCCGGATCGATCTCCATAAAGCTGCCGAACGTGCCCCGCACCGCGTTATGGATCAGGATGGACGGAGCGCCCAACTCCCCGCGCACCGCCTCGACGGCCCCCTTTACGGCCGCTTCGTCGGAGACATCGCAAGGGTAAGCTTTCGCGCCGCTGATCTCCTGCTCGAGCGCGCTCAGCCTCTGGGTATCGCGTGCGATCATCGCGATGCGGTAGCCGCCTTCGGCGAAACGCCGGGCCAGCGCCGTGCCGGTTCCCGGTCCCACACCGCTGATCAAACAAACATCTTGGGTCATGGTCCGTCGTCCTCTTGTCGCTAGGGGAATTCGGGCCGGTCATCGGCACCGTACCCGTGGCATCGCATTGGCCGTGCGTGGAAGACTTCGATTTCCCAATTCGCGAGTTATGCCTTATCTTCGCACGACCGTGGAGGGGATACTATGACAGCACCGGAACCGGCAACCGCCTCGACCGGCGGCGAGACGCGGTGGCCGCGGCGCTATTCGGTCATCGCGCTCTGTTTTTGCGCGGTGTTCGTATGCTACATCGATCGCGTCAACATTTCCGTCGCCGCACTGGCAATGCAGGAAGAATTCGGATGGTCCGAAACCGTCAAGGGTTTTGTATTGTCTTCCTTTTTCATCGGCTACATGTTGTTTATGGCGCCGAGCGGTTGGATTGCGAATCGTCACGGTGGGCGCATCGTCCTTGGGGTCGCGGTGTTGTGGTGGTCGATCTTCACGATCCTGACTCCAACCGCCGCTTTTCTGTCGCTGCCAATCTTGATTATCACGCGTATCGCGATGGGCCTCGGGGAGGCCGCGATGTTTCCCGCCGCTTACACGATCTATGGCCGTTGGGTGTTGCCGGCGGAGCGCTCCCGGGCTGTCGCGATCCTAATCAGCGGCATTCCGCTCGGGACCTTGTTCGCGTTGACGACAACCGGTTGGATCGTGAGCAAGTATGGCTGGGAGAGCGTTTTTTATATCTTTGGCGCGGCAGGTTTCCTATGGACGGCGGTCTGGTACTTTCAGGCGCACAACGATCCGGCCACCGACCCGAAAGTCTCGCCAGCAGAGTTGAAACTGCTCCGAGAAGTCGCCCCCCCGGACGGTGAGAAACCGCCGATACCGTGGCGCCGGCTCCTTTCAACCCCGGCGATCTGGGCGTTGCTCATCAATCATTTCTGTAGCAACTGGGTGCTGTACATGCTGCTCGCTTGGTTGCCGAGCTATTTCCGGGGTGCTCTCGGTTTGAGTATTACGAGCGCGGGCCTGTATTCGGCGGCGCCATGGTTGACGATGTTCATCGTCGGCAACTTCGCCGGCTGGGCCGCGGATCTATTGGTGAGGCGGGGACTCAGCCTGACGGCGGTCCGCAAAATCATGCAGACCGTCGGCCTCGTCGGTTCTGCGATCTTCATGCTGCTCGCGCGCGACGTCGATTCCGCCGGCATCGCCGTATTGCTCATGTGCGGTGCTTTGGGGGCTGGGGCGTTTACGTGGTCCGGCTTTGTCCCGAATCACCTCGACATCGCACCGCGTTACGCGGATGTCCTGATGGGGATCACCAATACGGCCGGCACGATCCCCGGGATCATCGGCGTGGCGATCACCGGCTGGTTGGTCGATGTCACCGGCACCTATTCCGCGGCGTTTGCGCTAGCCGCGGGAATTAATATTTTCGGCGCTATCGTATGGCTCGCTTTCGCGTCAGGAGAGCGCGTCATCGATTGAACCGGCGTTCAATCATTATTGTTGATAAAGGAAGAAGCAATGCTCGAAACCTATGCAAAATATCAAGCCCTCAAACTCGATTCACCCTCCGAGCGCGTTTTGAGGATCACGTTCGATAAACCCGAAACATTGAATTCTCTCGATAAGGACGGCCATCGCGAACTCACCTACATCTGGCGCGATATCGATCAGGATCCGAATGTTGACGTCGTGATCCTGACCGGCAAAGGTAAGGCCTTTTCCGCGGGCGGCGATTTCGGGATGATCGAAAACATCATTGAAGATCCTCAGGCTCGGGCCAATGCCTGGAAAGAAGCCCGCGACCTCGTCTACAACGTCATCAATTGCTCGAAGCCGATCGTCTCGGCGCTGAACGGCGTCGCGGTTGGCGCCGGACTCGTCGCCGGGCTGCTCGCCGATATCTCGGTCGCCGGAAAGTCGGCGAAGATCGTCGACGGGCATACGCGCCTCGGTGTCGCCGCGGGTGATTCGGCGGTGATCAATTGGCCCTTGTTGTGCGGAATGGCGAAGGCGAAATACCTGCTACTGTTATGTGAGCCCGTGAGCGGCGAGGATGCGGAGAAATACGGTCTGGTCTCGCTGTGCGTCGAAGATGACGAACTCCAGGACAAGGCGCTCGAAATCGCCCAACGGTTGGCCGCCGGTGCTCCTTCGGCCATCCGGTGGACAAAATACGCGCTCAACAACTGGTACCGTATGGCAGGTCCTGCCTTTGACGCCTCCACGGCGCTCGAGATGTTGGGCTTTACCGGACCGGAAGCGCGGGAGGGCGTGGCTTCGCATCGCGAGAAACGTCCGCCGAAATTCGATGCGGGATCGCCGGTTTAAACTCGGCCGCGCCGGTCTCTCTATCGGCCGGCGCGGAGCTAGATAGCCGTTGCGAATTATCGATCAGTTTCGGAATAAGGGCCGGCGACCGTGCATCGTCACCGTCATAGCGGCCCCGGATCGAGTCCGGGGTGACGGACCCGGGATGCAGTAGATAAAGCCCGCCGCCGGCGGACATTATTTAACTGGACCCCGGGTCTAGCCCGGGGTGACGGGCGCGGGTAGAAGCGCGAAAGTGAAGCTTCTTTTGGAGCGCATAATTAGCTCACAAGTTATGCGGCGGCACTCGGACGCGCGCTGACCGCCGCGTGCCAACGTGCGATGTTGGCGCAACTCTCGGGTACCGGTAAACCCACGGCGTTAGCGAAGTCGACCGCGCACTGCGCGGTGATATCGGCGACTGTGTAGCGATCGGTTCCGAGATATTCCGATTCGCCCAGGCGCTGATCGATCTGCTCGTAAAACCAAGCGGCGCGCTGCTTGCCGCGTTCGACGAGTTCCGGAATGAGCTCCAGACGGGCCGGGCCGGGCAAACCTCGGCCGCTCAAATCCTGCATTTGATTACGGAAAAACTCGCCAATCGCGGCCATGCCCTGGAGTTCGGAAAAACGTTCCCAAGTCTCAATTTCGGCAGCCTCTTTCGGGTCGTTGCCCAACAAGTTCGGGTCCGGTTTGATGGAATCGATATAGCGAAAGATCGACGGTGCTTCACGGATGACCGTGCCGTCGTCGAGTTCCAACGCCGGCAACGTGCCCCAGGGGTTGATCTTGAGATACGCTTCTTCGATGTTTTCGCCGGCGAGGATGTTGTGTTCGACCTTTTCAACTTCCACACCTTTCTCGTGCAGATAAATACGCACACGGCGTGGATTGGGCGCCATTTGGCAATCATGTAGTTTCATTGTTTTCTGTCCTCCGGGTAAAGGGTTCGACCGCGGCTATCGGCTTACTGAGCCGTCGAAATAGTACCGGTCCGGTAGTGTAATCGAAATATCCGAGCGATTGCCGTGCTATTCGACGACTGTCCGGCGGCCGCTCGCCGGCAAGCGTCACGGTGATCCGGCGGCTGGTGATTCGACCCGTACGGTTTCGATCCGCGCACCGGGCTCGCCGCGCGACAACTCCTCCATTCCACCGCCGTAAATGAGGCAATACAGCGTGCGCCCATCGGCGCCGCCGAGCTGGCAAGCAATCGCGGCATCGGGTTTAACGTCGATGCGCGCGACGACCTTTCCGTGCGCATCGACGTGTACGAATTCGCCGCCCATGGCACCCCCGACCCAGATATTTCCGTCTTGATCCAGGCACATTCCGTCCGGGATCAATCCCTCGAGATCAGCGTAAACTCTGCGGTTGCTCAAACTCCCGTCAGGGCTCCGATCGAAGGCCGTAAGTCGCGCCCCGAACGATTCGGCGACCACCAAGGTCGAGCCCTCATCCTTGATCACCATCCCGTTCGGAAAATCGAGACCTTCCGCGACACACCGGTGCGAGCCGTCGGTGTCGACCAGTGTGATTTCCGCCTGCTCGGGTTCGGCGCCGGCGAAGAAATCGTAGCCCATGTTGCCGACATAAGCGCGGCCGGTGTCGTCGACCACCATGTCGTTGAGGTCTGCGCGCACGTCGTTACCGATATCGGCATGCAGCGCGAGCGCGCCGCCGACGAGCTTAACGATCCGGTGATCCTGCATGGAGACGATCAGCGGCGTCCCGTCCGGGAGAAACCCCAGCCCGGAGGGCCGGGCCGGTACTTCGGCGGCGACTTCGGCCCGGCCGTCTTCGGTGATCCCGTAGACTCTATGCGCCCAGATGTCAGACACCCACAACCGCCCCGCGTGCCATCGCGGGCCTTCGAGAAAAATGTAACCATCGACGAATACCGTCGTCTCCAATCGTTTCGTCATAGCCCGCGTCCCGCTGCGAGTTCCTGTTCGACCAGCCCGACCCAATAGCTCGCGCCGATCGGAATAATCTCGTCGTTGAAGTCGTAATGGGGATTGTGTAACAGGCGATCGTTATCGCTGGACCCGTTGCCGATGAGAATGTAGCAACCGGGCTTCTCTTCCAATAGATAACCGAAATCTTCCGAACCGGTCGACGGTTCTACTTCGTGGTCAAAATTGACATCGCCTACAAGCGCCGTCGCCGCTGCCGCCGCCGCCCGCGTTTCCTGCTCCGAATTCACCGTCGGCGGGAAGCGGTGTTCGTACCACCATTCATAGTCACAATCGTTCCCGGAGCAGATACCGGCGCTAAGTTGTTTCATTCTCTCCTGCAGCATCGCGCGCGTCTCCGGCTTGAACGATCGCACCGTGCCGCGTAACACGACCTCGTTCGGGATCACTGCCCACGCGTCGCCGGCGTGGAACTGAGTGACCGAAACGACCGCTGCATCGATAGGATTGACGTTGCGCGAAACAATCCCTTGCCATTGGGTAACGAGCTGCGCGGCGACGAGAATTGGATCGACGGTGAGATGCGGCAGTGCCCCGTGCCCGCCGCGGCCGATGACCGTTACCTCGAATACGTCCATCGCCGCCATGATCGGGCCGCTCCGTGTCGCCATCTTGCCGACCGGGTACCCCGGCCAGTTATGCATGCCGTAGACTGCATCCATCGGGAACCGTTCGAACAGGCCGTCGTCCATCATCGCTTTCGCGCCCGCTTCACCTTCCTCGGCCGGCTGAAAGACAAGGTGCACCGTACCATCGAACCGAGCGCTATCGACAAGATACTCCGCCGCCGCGAGCAGCATCGTCGTGTGCCCGTCGTGACCACAGGCGTGCATGACGCCGTCGTTAGTCGAGCGGTGGTCGAATTCATTCAATTCCTGCAGGTGCAGGGCATCCATATCGGCGCGCAAGCCGATGGTTCGGCCGCTGGCGCCGTTGCGAATGGTCGCGACCACTCCGGTACGCCCGATACCGGTCTCGAAAGAGATCCCGAATTCGGTGAGCTTTTCGGCAACGAAATCCGCCGTGCGGTGTTCTTCGTACGCCGGTTCCGGATGGGCGTGAAGGTCACGCCGCCACGCGGTGTAGCGCGCCTGTTTGCGAGCGATGTCTGCGATCGGTTTCATCAGGCTCCTTTCGCGTAGCGTCCGGCCAAGTCGGCTCGCATAATCGCAGGCAACAGACAAAATTGACAGCCCCGGCGATCCGGAGCGCCGAGATTTGCGAGCACAATGCAGAGGTTTGCTTAGGCGTTCTATAATGTCTCGCCATGAAAGGCTCATGTAGAGATCGGCGCGGCCATTTCCAAGAACTGCTTCGACCCCAACGTCGTTGACAAACTGCAACTACGCGATCATCGACAAAGTGGGGATGCCCCACGTATTCGCTTACATAGACCAGAAGCTGGCTACCTACGACACATCGGGGCTCGACTGGGTCAAGTTGCTGCCGCTCGAAAAAACAGTACTGCTGCACGGCGAATGTACATTTCCCGGGGAGACCCCGGGACGCCGCGTCGAATATGGCTACCGGATCCGTGCCAGTGTCAACGTACTCATGGCACCGCCGTTCGCCTACGAGCATTGGGGGCGGGTCCCGTCCGCCCGTCACAGCCAAGGATGGTATTCGGGCGAACAAACGTTTCATTTCGACGATCTCGAGGAATGCGCCGTACACACACTGAGTCACGAATGCTTTCATTTTCTGAGCGACTCCGGCCAGCTCGAGCAGCGCAATTCCGAGGCAAACGCGAACTGGTGGGGGGATCGGTGGCTGGCGGACTACCGGACCTTGGTAGAGGCGGGTGGGCAATTTCGGCTTTTCTGAAACTCAAGGCCCGGGTACGATTCGGGCATTGCGAACTGCCGTTCCCGATCGGCGACGACTATTCGTCTTCCGGTGCGAGTTCGATGATTTCAATCAAACGTTTCGTAACGGCGTCGGTGCGACGATCGGCGGTCCGCCCGCTGCGGGTAACCGAGCGCGTGCGCGGCACCATTCGTCCGGATCGCTTTCCTCAGCATAAGGAGTAATCGAGCCGATGGAAAATTTGATTACCCGATCACAAAAGCGTTCATGGTGGAAACGATTGAACGAGGCCATGCTATCGAGCCGACCGGGCACCTGGCTCATCCTCAATGTTATTACGCACATCGATCCTGTTCTGCTGAAGCTGAGCGGGGGACGATTAAGCGCAGGGACCCTCACCCGAACAATTCCATCCCTATTGCTGACGACAAAAGGTGCGCGCAGCGGTAAACCACGCGAGGCGGCGCTCCTCTATTTAGTTGAAGGTGACGACATTATCTTGATGGCCTCTCATGGCGGGAAGCCACAGCACCCTGGCTGGTATTACAACCTCAAGACTAATCCGGAGGTGGATGTACTGTGTCATGGATGCAGTGGAACCTACTTGGCTCGTGAAGCGATGGATAGTGAACACGACCGGCTGTGGGAAATGGCACTCGAACTGTACAGCGGGTTTGCGCCCTATAAGAAGCGTGCCGGCGCTCGCCAGATTCCTCTGATAGTATTGACTCCCAAGTAGTCATTGGAAGCGGTTTTTGCGGCGACCGGTGGGTGAATAAGTCAACTCCGGCACCATTCGTCCACTGGTAAAAAAGTTCAAAACCCCGCAACCTCGCTCAAGGTCTTCCCTGTTTTTTCCTGTTCGCGGCGTGCTGCTGCGAGCATGTTCTTGGCATCGCCCGGCATTTCAACCTCTTTAGCGAACTCCGGGCGATCCCGGAATTGCTCGAACCAGTTGCCGATCCGAGGATGTAGCGCGGCGATCGGATAGCCTGTCAGCATCAAACGATCGGCATAGATGAACCAGGCAATGTCTAGCACGCTCAGGGCACTTCCGAGTAGGTAGCGATTATCACCAAGGCGCTCTTCGAGTTCCGTGAAAGCATCGCGGAATTTCAACGCGGAGCGCCGCGCGGCTTCGTCCGCTATTCCATCCCGTGCGACCGTTTCCCAGAAATCGATCTGCACCGCTTTCTCCGGATCTTGCTCACCCCGCACGGTGCCGGACCCCGTATTACGATACCGCGCGAGGGCTTCGGGAGCTTTCGGCGGACCTTCGCGGACAAAAAGAAATCGAAAACTCAAGGTTCGCAGATCGAGGTGAAGGTCGTCTTCGTGTTTAAGCAATACCTCCATTTCTGATTTCCCGCCCGCCGGGATCAGACTGGGCTCGGGAAACTTCTGCTCCAGAACCATGAGGATGTCGTTGCTCTCGATGTGCACGGCACCATCGTCTACTAAGACCGGCACTAGGCCACGAGGATTGATCCCCAAAAACCACTCGCCGTAGTTCTCGCCGCCAAAGATGTCGACGACGTTTGACTCCCAGTCGATCCCCTTGACGTTTAGGAAGATCCGGGTCTTCTTCGAGCACGATGATGCCGGATGGTGCAGAAGATGCAGACCCCGCCAGTCGAGTACTTCACGGGTTTGGATATCGCTGTCGATGAGTTGTACCACTTTTTTCTCCTAGCACGGATTGACGCTGGTTGAGCGTATTCAAAGCTCGTTGGAATTCCACTCCACGAACCTTGAGCCGGTCTCGGCCAGCCCATGTTGCATCGCGGTAGCGCCCTTGGCAACCGACGCCCACCTGTCTGTATGCGCGGCTGAAAAAGGCTCCATCCGTCTACAAGGTATCTTGGTCTTTACTTGCCGGCCGGATCTATGCTCGAGTTGTTGGGCGGCAACACTATCTAGAAGCGGTCTCAAAATTGTTCAGGTCAAGGCGCGGATCGCAGGTAACAGCCCGGACTATTGGCAAGCGCCGCAACGCATACCTGGGCCATTTTGGGCGCAAGGCGACGTTCCATGAATTAATCAGAGGTTCCCTAAATAGTATCGAAAAAGTTTCCGCTGCCCCGCCGAATTCGTCAGCGAGAAAGCCGCTTCGCGGCGTCGCGTAACCTGGCCTGGGCGTCTTCGCTGCTCCAGATCTCTACTTGGCGCGCGACACGCGCCGACATCTGCTCTCGGACATCGGAGCAAAAGCGTCCCGTTCGCATTCGTTTCGACTCAGCAAATGCTTCCGGGGCGAGGCCGCTAAGGAACATTAGCTGTTGCCATGCAACGGCTTCAATTTCGTCTTTCCTCTCGACGCCGTGGATCAGCTCAAGCGCGGTGGCTTCATCGGCCGTGACCAGCCTCCCGCTGTAAATCAGGTCCGAGGCAATAAAGTCCCCTGCGACGAAGCGCAGTAATTGGTCGCCAAAGTAGGGATTAGGAACGCCGAGCAGAATTTCGGGTTTACCGAGCAGCACTCGCCCGGTAGCCCCGTATCGATAATCACAGACGAGAAGTAGCGCCATCGCCCCGCCAATGGCATGTCCTTTGATGACGCCGACGACAGGCAACGGAGATTCCATGACCTTTAGGATGCAGTGGCCCAGGGCAAGAAACATGGTGCGTATTTCCGTACTCGACTGCGACAGAGCCCATTCAAGATCGACGCCATTGGAGAAGAACTTTTCGCCTCCACATAGCATCACACCTTGGGCAGCACGTTCGGCATCTTCAAGCGCCGCCGACAGGGCCCTGATGACATCGGTGGTCAGCATATTCGTAGCGCCGGACGATAAGCGGATCCGGACGCAGCCGTCCACCCTTTCGCTTTCTACCTCGTTCACGTCACCTCTCCGAACCTAAAACACTCGAGCCGAAACAGACCGTACTTCGGGGCCACAGGAGTAACGTTATCGTACGCGACGTTTGCTATCACCTATCCGCGCCTGACCCGGAACAGTAACTTAAAGCCGCGGTATGATGCTTTCGCCGAACACTCGGATGTCCTCCAGCGCCTCGGCCTGGGGCGGGCCATCGGTTTGGCGCAGGCGTACGATCAGATAGTCGGGTTGGATTTCGTCGCGCCACATCTGAAGTTGGTCCACGCATTCCTCGCGCGAACCGGCGATCAGACGATCTTGGGCGCAGATGTCGAAAGTCAGATCATCAGGCTTATCGACGTCTTTGAGATAGTCATCGAGTACGTAGGCGCCATTTTCAAAGTACCATCGGTGCTGCGTCATCGTCGGCACGCTCTTGGCAACGACGGCGGCCCGATCCTTCCCGACGATACAATCGCGCATCAGCACGACGTAGGGTTTACGCCCGTTGGCAGCCGCCGTTTCCCGGTAGCTGGCGGCGTAATCCCTGATCACGGGCAGCGACTGGATCGGATCGGCGATCCAGCCATCGGCCATCCGTCCGGCGCGTTCCATACCCGGCGGTGACCACGCCGCCAGCCAGATGGGCGGCCCGCCTCGTTGATACGGGACCGGGCTTACCCGAATATCTTCAAACGCGTGGTATCTGCCCGGGTAACTGAAACGCTTTCCGCTCCATGCTTCACGCAATATCTCGATGCATTCTTCGGTGCGCCGCGCACGCTCCTTTATCGATACGCCGAAGGCGTTGAAATCGTTTGGCTGGTAACCGATGCCCACGGCGGCGGCCGCGAAACGTCCCTCGGCAGCTAAATCAATCACGGCAATGTCTTCAGCCAACCGGATCGGATGATACAGCGGCGCGAGCAGCACGCAGGTTCCGACTTTAATGTGCCGCGTACGCATCGCGATGAGGCCGGCTAACAATACCGGCGCCGGCAAAAAACAATCATCTTGTTGGTGATGCTCGGCAAAATAGAATCCGTCGAAACCGACGTCCTCGCACAACCGGGCTTGTTCGATGATCTCGGCGATCAAACCGGCGACATTTTCGCCGTTCGTCGCATCTTGAGTGCAAGGGAAATAACCTACGGGGAGCATATCGACCTCCAACTGCGTGTTTACCGTCTCGTGATCGGACGATCCGTGATTGAGCAGTACGGAACCATCCTGATCGGCTCGTGCGCCGGACGATGCGCCCAAATCAACGCGTCGGGCTGACGCAACGAAGTAGTCGCACCGAACCACGACGGCGGTCAATATTACACCAAAAGCAGATGCCCGGCATCGGTGCGTACCGGAGCGAATCGAAATTTCTGGTGGCCCGAGCCTCTCTTCGTCACCGAAAAGGGGCGGATTTGTTTCGCGGATTTGCAGAAAGTACACGCGGCAGGGTAGTGTTCTGTCCGATCAATAAAGACCGAGTAACTCCTGCTGGCGGTTCCGGTCGATAGTGGGCGACGGGATCATCCGACCGTTAGTTAATGAAGACTTGCCTGTCGCGCGATGCTGCACTGCAAATAAAGTAAAAGCATCCTTCGATGTTTCGACTCCCTACAGCGGCATGTCATCACCGTCATACGGGCCCCGGATCAAGTCCGGGGTGATGGCAGTTGCAGTAACGACGAAAGTGAAGCATCTTTCGGAACGCATATTTCGATTGAGTCGGTGGGGAGATAACTCTCTTTCTTGGCAACTAACAGGATCCTTATTGCTGTGTTGGTTAAACGAATAAACGATATCGACCCTTATCTGCCGCCGGAAAGCCCGGTATGGCGAGCACTGTCGGCGAAAACATCGGGTACCAACGTGGTGGTTCAGATCGACAAGCAGTACCGTGGCCACGCACAACAAGTAGCGGCAGCACTTTGGTCGCGCAGCATCGCGATGATGCTGTTCAAGCACGTGACCGTCGTCGAACAGGACATCGATATCCGCGACCCGGAGGCGGTCGATTGGGCGATCGCATTCCGGGTAGATGCCGGCCAAGGCGGAATCACCCTGTATGGCCCTACAGGCGGCTCCATATTTGATCCCGGCGTGGATCCGGCAGTAAGGAATGGCAAAAAGTACGGTTCCGGCCGTTGGACCCGGATCTTAATCGACGCGACGCGCAACTGGGACTTCGATCCCGATCCGGCCCTTGGCGGCCGCCGTTTTCAACCGGTGTATCGACTGCCCGTTGAGTTGGAGCAGAAGGTTTTCTCTCGTTGGCAGGAATACGGTATCGAGGTGGAGTACCCGGACGCCGAAAAGCGGGAGGTACTCACGCTGGAAAGAACGAACCAGGTGCTACCGGAAGTCTGATGGAGCACGGGCTTCTCGACGTGGCACAACAACGTTGTGCCGCCTATCAATACTTCGCCGATGCTTTCCGCTATCCGCAGCACGAAACGGCCGAGAAACAAGAGCGGCAGCTGCAGTACATCGCGAACTTTGAATGCAGCGCACACCAGGGCGCCTGTTCTCTGCATGAAGCGACCTATTCCACCGAGGGGCAGGAAGTGCTGTATGAGGAGTTAACCCGTTTCTACGAGTTCTTCGGCCTCAAGCGGGACCACCGCGCAGAACTTCCGGACCACCTGACGGTGGAGCTGGAATTCATGCATTACCTCAGTTTTCGGGAGGCTCACGTTGCTGGTGGCGAACAGGCGAAGGAATCGTTAGTCAAGGCGCAACGGGATTTCGTCGATCGACATCTACGGCACCTGGTCACCGGTGTCCTGGAAACTTTTCCCGGAAGCAGCGGGCATTATCGGGAACTGCTGGACGATTTGTCTGTTTTCATAAACGACGAGAAACGCTATCTGATTACGAACTAAGGAACCTCTGATTAGGTGTTCCGAAAGATGCTCCGCTTTCATCGATACTCCAACTCCCGTCACCCCGGACTCGATCCGGGGCCGGTATGACGGCGGTGATATCCAGCAATCGACCTTCAACCCGAAACTGTTCGATGTTTTGGAACGCGTATTTAGCGTCGGGTATCCGACTCGTTCCTTCCCCAGGAATTTGTACGAAAACTATCACACGCCGCAAATTGTTGTTGGTCGAAACCCGCGGGGCCACGCACCTCATCACGCGCTATTGAAGCCACGCCGGTTTACCGCGGCCGCGTTACACAGTTCCTGAACCGTCACGGCTTCGCACGCGTGTGCATGGATGTATTGCAAAGCCCGCCCCAGGTCACTCCCGCGGATGCCGGCTGAAGCCTCACTGTCCGACCGCCGGGGGCCTCCGCTCGCCTTCGAACTTTGACCCTACCCCGACGCCCGCAAGTTTCCGGCATATGCCCAAAAAAGTGCTTTTGCCGGCATTTGTCCAATTTTCTTCTCTACCGTCCGGCCCCATCATCCCTTCAGCCGTTGGTTAAGTAGTAAAGAGGAGGACACCATGACGAACCAAGACTATTCATATCCCCTGTACGCCAAAATACTTCATTTCGGCATGGCCGGCTTCGGTATCGCCGCATTTCTAACCGGCGAATTGGCCGAAGAAGGATCGAACACTCTCGGATACCTGTTACATGCTTATCTCGGACTATCTCTGGCGACGTTCATGATGCTACGTCTA
>CAZFZX010000005.1:0-64547 GCA_964523765.1 uncultured Enterobacteriaceae bacterium | reverse complement strand
TAGGGAACCTCTGACTAATTCTGGGACAGTCGGATTGTGATTCAAAATTGTTCGACTCAAGGCGCGGATCACAGGCAATAGCCGGGACTATTGGCAAGATACGCAACGCCGAGACGGACGATTTTGAACGCAAGACGGCGTTCCACGAATTAGTCAGAGATTCCCTTGGGAAGCCGTGAGCCGATCGGTGACTTCTCTGAACGATCTGGCTACGGTAACCACAGGCGGAAACTAGCACCGCCGTCTATCCCGTCGTTCGACAAGGTTACACAACCGATACGATCTCGGTAGCGGTGGAGTTCGGCAATACGACGAGCAAAAAGTAACGCCGATCCGGTACTACCTGAAGACTTCGCGGACACAGCCGAATTGACGTCGACGTCGCTGCGACCGAGCAACTCCTCTGGATAGCCGTTGCCATCATCCTCGACGGCCAATACGATGTACCCGTCATCAATACAGCAAGAAAGGCGAACCGCGCTCTTGGCGTGCCGTTGCGCGCTATTGATTACGGAATTCAGGATCTCGATCACGAGTTCGCGATCGAAATATCCCTCGACCGGATCGCCGTGGTCGGGCAGGAATTTTATCCCGCGGGCCTCGAGCAAGAGTTCGTTATCGGCGGCTAACTCAATCACCAGTGCTCAGCAGTCGACTATGGCCGGAGAGATCCCTTCTTCCGAGCGAAGCGTCTTATGGAGGGCCAGCAGTTGAATTATGTGCTGGTTTATCTGCCGCGCTTGCACTTGCAAGGCGGCTAATTGTGGTCGCGTTTCGGGTTCGACTCCGTTACTCGGTATTGAATCCGCGCTATGGACGAGCGCGCCGGCCGAGTTCTTTATGTCGTGAACGCAATTGGCGACGGCTTCCATGAAATCCGGATCGGGACCTTGTCCCTGGACACGATGTCCCATTAGGCGACCACCTGCTGCTCTGCCATTTGCCGAACATGGGATACATTTTCGCGCATTTTCGCTAACTTTGGACTTCGAGCATCGATTCGTTCGGCCCGCTTTATGTATTCGTTAATCATGTACTGGCGCTGGTTCGTGTAACCAGTCTCTCCCATTTGGCTCAGTATCACCCGCAGTACGTTGAGGGTGATGGTGAGATTGCCCGGAAGTTCGTCCGACGCCTGAGCCAGAAGGTCTACCGCATCGTCCAACTTACGTTCCTTCGCCAGTTGCACTCCGCGGTTATTGATCTCGATGACGGCGCGGCGGGCGTTTTCGATGAGATCGTTGCCCACACCTTCCAAGCCGAGCGCGCTAAACATATCCCGCGCGGCGGTGAGGATGTCATCGCGATCGTGGTTTTCCCGGACGATGCGATCCATCAATGTCTGCGCTTCGACGGTCATCCCCACGGCATAGCAAGCTTGGGCCAGTGCAATCACAGACGGGCCCGCTGTGTCGTGCGGTTCAGCGCGATAGCCTTTGAGCGCTTTCTCGATTGCGGTTTTTGCATCAACCGCGCGCTCGTTGGCCAGCAGGATCTCTCCGTGGCTCAAATCGAGCCTCCAGTCCGGTTCCGCTTGAGACGAGGCACCCGTGCGAGCGGGGGAGTCACTCAATTCGATGAGTACTTCGAGCGCTGCCTCGGCGCCGCGGGTTTCAGCAACGGCGTTGACGAACCCCACTTGGTCGTCAACACGTGAGAAACACGAATGAATACCTAAATCAACTGCTGCCTCGAAAGCCTCTCTAGCGGTTTCATAATCTCCGTTTTCAACGGCCAAGTCGGCCAGCAGCTGGTGCCGTCTTATGGATTTCGGCGACAGTTCCACGGCCTGCTGCAACGTTTTCTGTGCAGACTCCGGCTCGCCTGTCTCGCGATCGAGGTGAACGAGCCTGTCGTACGCCTCCATCAATGTGAGATCTTGCTTGATAGCCTTTTCGAACAACAATCGTGCTTTTACGATATTGCCCATGAGGTAACTCGCACGTCCCATGCATACTGTTGCCCACGGAACTTCCTGTTCTACCAGGATACCGGCAGAGAGTTCGGCGGCGTGTTCGGCATCCCCGGCTTGAATCAGCGCCTCCGCCTTCGCATGGAGCAGGTCCAAATGTAACTCGGCGTTTCGTCCGACCATGAGGTCACAGATTGCAGCCGCCTTGGCGAAGTTGCCAGCCATCGTCTGCGCCTCGATCTCCTTGAATACGCGTTTGCGGTGGAGAACCTTTTCCAGGCGAACCTCCAACGCTGCTTTATTGAGCGGTTTTACAAGATAGTCGTCCGGCGAATGCTCGACAACGGCCATGACAACGTCTTTGGTGTCTTCGGCGGTGATGATGATGTAAGCCGCGTGCGGCGCGATCATCCCGAACTCCTTGGCTTCCTCGAATACCTGCAGCCCGTCGCGACCCGCTCCCAGCATGTAGTCGCTGAGAACGATGTCGACATCGTGAGTCTGCAACTGTTCGATTGCCTCGGCGCCGGATTTCGCTTCGTAAATCGTTTGTGCCCCCAGAGACTTCGAGATCCCTCGCAGGGAAGTCCGCATTTCGCGGACGTTATCCACGATCAGGATCTTGTATCTTTCTAAGTTCAATGCCATCGAGGCCGCCGAGTGAAGTAGCAACAACGAATCTATCGGCCGGCCGGCGGCAAAACTTGAGGGTTCGAAACACCGCTACGCGGCTGCGTAGCGCCGTCTGGAGAGCGTCGGCATTTCTGCGCGTCGGCGCAGCTAATTATCTGATAAATCAGGTTTTCGAAATCTCCCGGATGGGTGATCGCGGGCAGCTATAGGCGCGCTCGAGGTCCGTGCGCGTAACGACAACCGAAAAAGCCCTTAGGGCCCGCCAAGGCCGATCGGCGAGCGCCTCATCCAGCGCACGGACACGCCTGAGCGGAGCTATTGGACAAACAACAGTTGCAGATCGTCGAGGAATCGATAGCCCAGCTCCGTTGGCCTGATGACGCCGGCTTCGCGCTCTATCCAGCCGCGTTTGCAAGCCTCCCGCAGCGGTCCGGCGGCAGCTGTGGCAGCGAGGCCGGTACGTGCCGTAAACAGATTCTCGTGATAACCGCGACGAAGACGTAGCGCGTTCATGGCGAATTCGGCGACTAGCTGCGCATCGGTCAGCGGCCCGTTACGGATCTCGCAGCCGGCGGCGCCCGCGCGCGCCATGTAGGCAACTGGGCCGCAGCACTTCTCCGTGCGAAATGCACCGCGAGCCGTCGTCAGCTTACCGTGTGCACCGGCACCGATACCAATATAGTCGCCGAACTCCCAATAATTGAGATTGTGATGCGCGCGCGTCCCGGGCTGCGCATACGCAGAGATTTCGTATTGCTCGTAACCCGCGGCCGTGAGCATTCCCCGACCGGAATCGAATGTGCTCGCGATCGCGTCGTGTGCCGGCAGTTCGGGCGATTCTTGCGCGAAGGCGGTGCCGGGTTCAATGGTTAGCTGGTACCAGGATATGTGCTCCGGCCCCAACGCAATCGCGGCCCGTAAGTCGACGAGGCTGTCATCAGCGCGGCAGCCGGGTAAACCGAACATCAAATCGATATTGATATTCTCGAATCCGGCGGCACGAGCTGCATCGAGCGCCGAATAAGCGGCGGCCGCGTCGTGGATCCTACCAATCCGAGCGAGCTGGCGGTCACTGAAGGTCTGCACGCCAATCGAAAGCCGGTTGACGCCGGCGGCGCGATAAGCTTCGAACCGTCCAGCGTCGGCGGCTCCGGGGTTGGCTTCCAAGGTAATTTCGATATCGCCGCGCCACTCGATCAGTTTCCGGAGGCCATCGAGTAGCCGCCGGATCGCGCTGCCGGAAAACAGGCTTGGGGTACCCCCGCCGATGAAAATTGTATCCACCGGCCGACCTTCGACGTAGGCCAACTCCGTTTTCAGGTCCGCCAGCAGCGCATCGACGTAACGGGTGAATGGGATGTCACGGGTCGCTTCGTGCGAGTTGAAATCGCAGTACGGACATTTGCGTTTGCACCAAGGCAGATGCACGTATAGGCCGAGAGGAATGTCTTGGGCGGCTCCCATCAAACGCGGTTCGGTTTATCCGGCCACTTCGCCTCGCAACGCTTCGGCGATCTGAAGCATCGCGCGCGCGCGGTGGCTGATCGTATTCTTTACCGCGAGCGGCAGTTGCGCCGACGAACAACTGTGCTCCGGCACCCAAAAAACCGGATCGTAACCGAACCCGCCAGTCCCGACCGGTTGCCGCATGAGTCGCCCATCCCACGCGCCTTGACAAACGATCGGCACCGAGTCGTCCTCGTGACGCAAAAACGCCGCCACGCAGATGAACCGACAGCGCCGCCGATCATCGGGTAAGTGCGCGGCGTCGGCGAGCAGCTTTTCAACATTCGCGGCATCGGTCGCGCCTTCCCCGGCATAACGCGCGGAATAGATCCCGGGAGCGCCGCCCAATGCGTCCACCGCGATACCGGAATCATCGGCGAGAGCCGGGCGCGACGAATGGGCGGCGGCATTGCGCGCTTTGATGATCGCATTTTCGATAAATGAGAAACCGCTCTCGCGGACCGCGGGTACTTCGAATTCGGATTGCGCGCGGATGTGTACCGGGACTTCCTCGAGAAGCACCGCCAGCTCTTCTAGCTTACCGCGGTTCCCGCTTGCCAGCACGACCTCCACCGGTTATCAGACCCTGTTCCAGAATGCTGCGCGACGAACCCGATAGGATCAGCCTGGGGCAGTATCCTTCAGGACGTGCTCCTGCAACATCAACAAGTGTTCGATACCGTGCGTCGCCAGATCGAGGAGCGCATCGAATTCATCCCGACGGAAAGCATGTCCTTCTGCCGTCCCCTGCACCTCGACGAAATGTCCCGCATTATTCATCACTACGTTCATGTCGGTCTCGGCATTCGAGTCCTCGAGATAGTCGAGATCCAAGACCGGCGCTCCGTTGTAGATCCCGACCGACACCGAC
This sequence comes from uncultured Enterobacteriaceae bacterium, assembly GCA_964523765.1. Classification (GTDB taxonomy): domain Bacteria; phylum Pseudomonadota; class Gammaproteobacteria; genus UBA11873. The sequence continues at coordinate 59,625 of CAZFZX010000005.1, read as the reverse complement.
GCTACCGTACCGTGAAGCGGATTACGGGCCAGGCTCCCGTCGGCGAGACGTCTCGTCACCGCGTCGGCCAACGCGATATAACCTCCGGTGATCGAAGCGGTTCTGGTGCCGCCGTCCGCCTGGATAACGTCGCAGTCGATGGTGATGGTCCGCTCGCCCAGCGCGCGCCGATCGACCACCGCGCGCAGGGATCGTCCGATCAGCCGTTGGATCTCCAGTGTCCGTCCACCTTGGCGACCCTGCGACGCTTCGCGACGCATGCGCGAATTCGTCGATCGCGGCAGCATCCCGTATTCTGCGGTGACCCAGCCCTCTCCCTTGCCTTTGAGAAAACCCGGCACCCGGTCCTCTACCGTCGCGTTGCAGAGCACCTTGGTGTTGCCGAATTCGACCATTACCGAACCCTCGGCATGCATCGTGTAATGCCGCGAAAACTTCACCGTGCGCATTTCATCGGCTGCGCGACCGCTGGGTCGGTCTATCATCTCTATGGAAAGGGCCTAATTGTGAAGAGCAGGAATTATACCTGTGTTTAGGAACAGCTTCCCTGCTTTGCCGAATAATCTCGAACCGTTAAGATGTCGGCTATTAGCCGGCAGGTTGCACCAAGATCCAACGTGTCTTTCCACTCATTCCGAATCGTGACCCGAACTCGCCGCCAGGCGACAATTGCAGGTTAGGGCAGGAGAAACCCATGTTATTCAGTATGACCGCGTTCGCCCGGTGCACCCGAGAAGGTGAAGTGGGTCGGATTACGTGGGAAATGCGGTCGGTCAATCATCGGTACGCCGAGATCTATTTTCGTATGCCGGAAGATTTTCGCGGCCTTGAGTCTGATCTTCGTACGATACTGCTCGACCGTCTAAAACGCGGCAAGATCGACTGCAATCTGCGCGTCGAGCCGAACGAGACGACGACGAATTCGCTCGTCGTTAATCAGACGCTTGCACGCTCGGTTGTCACCGCGGCTGGACAGATCGCTTCCATGACGGTTGACGGCGGCGCCCCGGATCCGATGGAGATCTTGAAATGGCCCGGCGTCCTCGAGGTCGAAAAGCTCGACGCCCAGCAGATCTCGCTCGAGATCCGCCGGGCTTTCGAAGACGCGGTCGACCAACTCGTCGCGACGAGGCGGCGCGAGGGTGAAAAACTCGACGATCTGATCGGCCAGCGTTGCGACGGAATCGCCGCCCAAGTCACGGCACTGCGTACCCGCGTACCGGAGATCATGGACCTCATACATGAACGTTACGTACAAAGGCTTCAAGATTACTTGCAGGATCTCGATAAAGGTCGTGTAGAACAAGAATGCGCGTTGCTAATGCAAAAACTTGACGTAGCAGAAGAATTGGATCGGCTCGATGCACATGTCGAAGAGGTACGGCGGGTCCTCGAGCAGGGCTCTCCCGCCGGTCGGCGGTTGGATTTCCTCATGCAGGAACTGAATCGCGAGGCGAATACCGTCGGGTCTAAATCTTCACACATCGATACTTCGACGGCATCCGTTGAACTGAAGGTCCTAATCGAGCAAATGCGCGAGCAGATCCAGAACGTTGAGTAAGACGATGGATCGGGACATCGGCAACTTAATTGTCATATCCGCGCCGTCCGGCGCCGGCAAAACGAGCCTCGTCCGGGCAATGGTAGCAAGCACGGACGCGGTCTCAACGTCGACGTCGTATACGACGAGATCGCGCCGCGCCGGCGAAACCGAGGGCGAAGACTACTTTTTCGTCGATAAAGAGGCATTCCGGCAAATGATTTCCAATGGCGACTTTTTGGAACACGCGGAAGTCTTCGGCAATCTCTACGGGACCTCCCGAGCGCAGGTCCAACGGTCATTGGACAACGGTATCGACCTCATGCTCGAAATCGACTGGCAAGGCGCGCGCAATGTCCGCCGAGTCTTCCCAGAAGCTGTGTCGATATTCATTCTTCCGCCGTCCAAGGAGGTGCTACGCGAGCGGCTAATCGGCCGCGGCGGCGACAATCTGCAAGTTATCGAACAACGCATGGAAGCCGCGATGAGCGAGATGTCCCATTTCGGGGAGTACGAATTCCTCGTCATCAACGACGATTTCGATCAAGCGCTCGAGGAAGTTTGCGCCATCGTTACAGCGTGCCGCCTGAAAACCGCAGTCCAGCGGCGGCGGCTCCGCCCTAATCTCGCCGGTTTGATGGCATCGGCCGACGCACTTTGATATGCTTATAAGACAAATTTTTCCGGATCTTCAAGAGGTTAATAAGAAATGGCCCGACTGACAGTAGAAGACTGCCTGCCGTTCATAGACAATCGTTTCGACCTCGTGTTGGCGGCTGCTCGGCGAGCGCGGCAGCTATCGATGGGTGCGCCGTCCCTAGTGGAAGAAGAAGATGACAAACCGACGGTCGTCGCCTTGCGGGAGATCGCGGCCGGCGTGATGAACGCCGAGGTTCTCGACGAAATCGAAGCAAAAGAACGTGCCGCCGAGGAATTCGAACTCGCGGCCGAATTCGCGGCGCTTGAACAGCCGCCCGCCGACCTGCTCTAAACCTGTCCGGACGGCGCCAGTGAAATGCCATGCATGCCGAAACGCAGTTACTGGCAATCGATGATCTCTGTAACCGCGTCGGTTCGTACCTAACCGACGAACAAGTCGACAAAATAGGCCGAGCCTACGAGTTCGGTGCCAATGCCCATTCCGGGCAATTACGGCTCAGCGGCGAACCCTACATCCAGCATCCGCTTGAAGTCGCAAATATTCTCGCAGAAATGCACATGGACCAGGACACCCTGGTCGCCGCCATATTGCACGACGTCATTGAAGACACCACGACGGGAAAGGAAAAGATCAGCGGTGAATTCGGTGACGAAGTCGCGACGATAGTCGACGGGCTGAGCAAGCTGACGCAGATCGAATTCGAGTCTCACGCGGATAAACAGGCTTCGAATTTCCAGAAGATGCTGATGGCGATGGCCGACGATATCCGCGTCATCCTCGTGAAACTAGCCGATCGCCTGCACAATATGCGTACGCTCCGCGCGCTCGCGCCGGATAAGCGTCGCAGGATTGCGCGTGAGACTCTCGACATTTACGCCCCGATCGCGCAACGTCTCGGTATAAACGGCATACGACTCGAGTTGGAAGAACTCGGGTTCGCGGCGCTTTTCCCGATGCGCTACCGGGTCATCAAACACGAAATCCACCGTATTCGTGGAAACCGCAAGGAAGTGGTCAATAAGATCAATAATCGGATCAAGCGGAACCTGCGTCAGGAACACCTCGTGGCGCGTGTTGTCGGGCGCGAAAAGCACCTCTACAGCATTTACTGCAAAATGCAGGAAAAGCACCTCCCGTTCTCGGAAGTCCATGATGTTTATGCGTTTCGGGTGGTCGTGGATTCTGTTGATACCTGTTATCGCGCGCTCGGCGTGATCCACGGGCTCTATAAGCCTGTACCGGGAAAATTCAAAGATTACATCGCGATCCCCAAGGTTAACGGCTATCAGTCTTTACACACAGTGCTATTCGGTCCCTTTGGTGTACCAATCGAAGTCCAGATCAGAACGAACGAAATGGACCAGGTCGCCGAAGCGGGAATCGCCGCGCACTGGTTGTACAAGTCCGGAGGAAGTGCCGCAAAAAGCGCGCATAAGCGTGCTCGCGAGTGGTTGCGCGGGGTTCTCGAAATGCACAGCCAAGCCGGCGATTCACAGGAATTTCTGGAACACATCAGGGTGGATCTGTTCCCGAACGACATCTACGTATTCACCCCGAAAGGCGAAATTCTCGAGTTGCCACGCGGAGCGACGGCGGTCGACCTCGCTTATGCGATCCATACCGATATCGGTAATACCTGCGTCGCGTGTCGTGTTAACCGGCGCCTCGCTCCGCTGCGAACGCCGCTGGAAACCGGACAGACGGTCGAAATCGTCACCGCGCCCGGCGCGCGCCCGAACCCGGCCTGGTTGACGTTCGTCAGTACGGGGAAAGCGCGAGCGAACATCAGACATTTTCTAAAGAACCTCCAGGTAGACGAAGCTCGAACCCTCGGCAAACGGATGCTCGAACGCGAACTCGATTATTTCTCCTTGACGCTGACTACGCTTTTTGAAGAACGCGTCCAAACGACGTTGGAGAACTTCAAACTCGAAAGTATCGAGGCACTCCTAGCCGAAATCGGCCTCGGTAACCGTCCGGCGCCGCTGGTTGCCCGCGCGCTCGCCGGGGTGCAGGAAGAAATGCCCAAGCCCAAGCGGCGCCGCCTATTGCGCAGATCGGCGGCGCCGAGTCCACTACTGATCCGCGGTACCGAAGGCATGGTGGTCAGTTTTCCGAAATGCTGCTACCCGATCCCGGGCGATCCAATAGTGGGAGTTCTGACTTCAGGCCGGGGTATCGTCGTTCACCAACCCTCCTGCTCCAACGTCGTAGACGGCCGAGACAATCAGGACAAGTGGATCGACGTCGAGTGGGCGCGGGACATCGAACAGGAATTCAACGTCGAACTCTCACTCGACGTCGTCAATCGGCGCGGTGTACTCGCCACGATCGCCGCCGCCGTCGCCGATCAAAGCGCGAACATCGAAGAAGTCGAGTTAAGCGAACGCGACGAACGGCATTCGCATATGCGAGTGGTCGTTGCGTTGAAAAATCGCAAACACCTCGCGGATCTGATCCGCAAACTCCGCGCAATCAAGACGGTCGCTCGCGTCATGCGCAAAAAGGCTTAACCGCGAACGGAGTGTAAGGAATGGGCAGGCAAACGATTGCAACGAACCGGGCGCCACGTGCCATCGGGACCTATTCGCAAGCGATCCGTTCCGGTGACACCGTATACCTATCCGGTCAAATCCCGCTGGTACCGGAGACGATGACGCTGGTGACGGGCGATATAGAAGCGCAGATCCGCCAGGTATTCGAGAATCTCGAAGCCGTGGCTCAAGCGGCTGGCGGAAGCCTGGCTGACGTGGTCAAACTAAACGTGTACCTGACCGATCTGACCAATTTCGCCGCGGTCAATGAAACGATGGCGGAATTCTTCGCCGAGCCCTACCCTGCGCGCGCCGCCGTCGGCGTCGCCGCGCTGCCAAAGGGCGCGGAAGTCGAAATGGACGCCGTCCTGTCGTTCGCCGACTGAAACCAACCGCCCGGTCGCGGATGCCCCGACCCGCGTCTCTCCGTTGCAGGCAAGCTTTGGCGCCGATGCGCAAAATGTCCGTCTATTGCGTGACCATCGCTCCTACGAACGCCACTGGGCGCGCCTACTGAAAGATGCCGGTTAACCTCGACGACACCGTAAGCGTCCTTAAGGGCGTCGGCCCCAGCCTGACGGAGAAACTGGCTCGCCTTCATATCACTTCCATCCGGGATCTCCTGTTTCACTTACCGCTGCGTTACCAGGACCGAACCAGAAAAACGGCGATCGGTCGCCTCGTTCCGGGCGCGGAAGCCGTTGTCGAAGGTCTCGTCGACTTAGCGCAGGTAACTTACGGCCGGCGGCGCGCACTCGTCGTTCGAATCAGCGACGGAACCGGCGCGATTGTTTTGCGATTTTTTCATTTCAATCGTGCGCAGCAAAATCGCTTCGCCCGCGGCCGCGGCTTCCGCTGCTACGGCGAAATCAGACGCGGCGCGCAATCCCTGGAAATGATCCACCCGGAGTGTCAAGTCGTTGACCCGGACACACCGTTGCCGATGGAAGAATGCCTGACGCCGATCTATCCGACGACCGAAGGCCTCCACCAGCCGCGACTCCGCAAACTCATAGACCAATGCGTCCCGTTATTGAATCGAAATACCGAAAGCGCGATCCCGGATTTCATTCCTGCCCGGATCCGCGAGCAACTCGAGTTGCCATCGCTGGAATTCGCTCTCCATTACCTCCATCGGCCGCCCCCCGATGCCGCGGTTGAGGAGTTGCTGGACGGAACGCATCCAGCACAACAACGGCTGGCGTTCGAAGAACTGCTCGCGCATCAACTCAGCCTGAAGCAGCGCCGCCGACGGATCCGGACCCATACCGCACCGCGTCTGAAACGACCGGCGGCTCTGCGCAGGAGATTCCTGGAGGGTTTGGGATTCTCTCTAACAGGGCCGCAAAAGCGCGTTATCGCCGAGATCGATAGCGATCTGGCTGCGGCGGCGCCGATGCTCAGACTGCTGCAGGGAGATGTCGGATCGGGAAAAACCGCCGTCGCCGCCGCGATCGCTCTCAACGCCGTGGCAAGCAAAACCCAGGCCACGATAATGGCGCCGACGGAACTATTGGCGGATCAACACCGCGGCAACTTCGAGCGTTGGTACGCGCCGCTCGGCATCGAGGTTCTAACGCTTACGGGTCGACTAAGCGCGAAACAACGCCGGTCGGTCATCGAACGGATCGCCCTCGGTAACCCTTGTCTCATCGTCGGCACGCACGCGCTATTTCAGGATGACGTCGAATACCCCAAACTGGGGTTGATCATCGTCGACGAACAGCATCGCTTTGGCGTTCATCAGCGGCTGGCTTTGAGGGACAAGGGCACTGGCGGCCCGCTGCGGCCCCATCAATTGATCATGACCGCGACACCAATCCCGAGAACCCTGGCGATGACGGCGTATGCCGACCTCGACGTATCGGTATTGGACGCACTACCGCCAAATCGAAAACCCGCGCGAACTGCGGTGATCCCGGATTCGCGCCGTGACGAAGTCGTGCAGCGAATAGCGCACGCGTGCGCGAGTAACCGCCAAGCTTACTGGGTGTGCCCGTTGATAGACGAATCCGATCTACTCGAGGCCCAGGCCGCAACCGACACTCTCGCGCGCCTTGTAGAAGCACTACCGGATTTAAGGATAAGCCTCGTTCACGGCCGTCTCTCCGAAAAGGAAAAGTCCGAAGTGATGCGGGCATTCGCGGCTCACGAATTGGATCTACTGGTCGCCACGACCGTGATCGAGGTCGGGGTAGACGTCCCGAACGCGAGTCTGATGGTCATCGAAAACGCCGAGCGGCTCGGTCTGTCCCAGTTGCATCAACTACGCGGCCGCGTAGGCCGCGGTGCCGAGGCCTCGGATTGCCTACTGCTATACAAGACACCATTGAGTGACACCGCTAAAAGTCGCCTCCAGGCGGTGCGCGAAACGACGGACGGATTTGTCATCGCCGAGAGAGATCTGGTACTGCGCGGCCCCGGCGAGGTGCTCGGAACCAAGCAAACAGGCGCATCCGAATACCGCATCGCGGAACTGCCGAGAGACCACGCCCTGCTGCCCCTGATCCAGCGCACCGCCGAGGAGTTGCTCAGCCGGGAACCCGCGGTCGTCGACAAGATCATCGGGCGGTGGCTTACGGATCGGATAGAATACGGCAACGTCTAGCCTGCATTATTCATGAACGCGCGAGCGAGGGCGTGGAAATGCCTGTAGATACAAGGCGCGCGGGGAAATCTGCGCGAAGACGTACTGTCTGTACGTTGAGCGCAGATTTGTTCGCGCAACGCCGTAGATGCAGGCAGATCCGCGTCCGCAGCCGTGGGTTCATGAATATTGCAGGCTAGGAGACCGTCCGGAACGCGCCTCACGTTGTGCGCAGGTCCGACTATCGTCACCCCGGACTTGTGACCTACGGGGACGTAGGAAATGCAAAAGGATTGCAGGAGCAATCCTAGCCGACCGCCAAGCCGGCGCGAATCCGGCATGACGGAAGTCATCGATGTTATGGAACGGACGGGATGTATCTTCCACTACCAAGCAAATCTGGGTTTTCACAATTGCCGCAACAATGGACTGGGATCATCTGATCGATCGCGCCCAAGCCTACGGGCGTTTGATGCGACTACACCGGCCGATCGGCACGTTGCTATTGTTGTGGCCAGTATTGTGGGCCCTTTGGATAGCGGCGGCCGGGGTTCCCGACCTTCAGGTGTTGGCGGTATTCCTTTTGGGAACACTCAGCATGCGCTCGGCCGGCTGCGTGATCAATGATTATGCCGACCGCAACATCGACGCTCATGTAGAACGAACGAAAGACCGACCATTCGCGACCGAAACCGTATCGGCGACGGAAGCCCTGGTTTTGTTCGCGGCGCTCGTCGCCGTATCAGCGACGTTGGTGCTGACGATGAATCGTCTCACCATAGAATTGGCCTTCGGCGGTGTCGCGCTCGCGATTATTTACCCGTTTATGAAACGGCACACTTACATCCCACAGATATTTCTCGGAGTAGCATTTGGTTGGGGCGTACCAATGGCATTCGCCGCCCAAACAAATTCGCTACCGAATATCACGTGGGCGGTGATGGCTGCCGCGGTTCTCTGGGCGATGATCTATGACACGGAATACGCGATGGTAGACCGCGACGATGACCTGAGGCTGGGGATGAAGTCAACGGCGATACTATTCGACGACGCCGATCGCACATTCATCGCCGCGTTCCAGTGCATGATGCTCTTCGGCCTGGCAATAATCGGACGCGAAGCGCGGCTCGGGTGGCCGTATGTCGTCGCCTTGCTCGTATGCGCCGGCATGGCCGCCTATCAACAGTATCTGATCCACGACCGAACACCGGAAAAATGCTTCGACGCATTCATGAACAACAACTGGTACGGGGCAGTCGTTTTTGCCGGTATCGCCGGAAGCTACGGACTAATGTCCGGCTCCTACTGAGACTTTCATAATTCGTGAACACTGTAGGTTGGGTTAGCCCGCAGGGCGTAACCCAACACGGTGGCCGAATCGTTGGGTTACGGCGCTGATCAAGCCTAACCCAACCTACGGTGCACAGGTGTTCGGTCTTTGTGTAAACCTCTATAGGAGCCCGCATTTCTCGCCGGGGCGAATTACCCTCGCTCGCTCCAATGGGTTGTGCGGTCATCGCGTCGGTGGGTGAGAACTGCGGGCCAGACTCGTTTCAGCTGCGCCGTCCCGGCCGCCGGCGATCGATAGCTTTCGGTTGCTTAGGAGCCCCGGGGCGCGGTTACGCGCCGCTTCGATTTGTGCGGGCGATAAGCCCGGTTCGAGAACCGCGAGGTTTGGCGTCGCCAACGGGTGCCCGGACGCCGCAGCCAGCGTGTACCAAGCGTAGGATTGAACCAAGTCTTTCGCCACGCCGATCCCCTGGGCATAAAGGAAACCGAGGTTTACCTGCGCATCGGAGTTACCCTCCTCGGCCGCAACCCGATACCAGTGCAAAGCTCTGGCCGGATCCGTCGGCCAACCCTGGCCCGCCTCGTATAACATTGCGAGCGCCAATTGTGCTTCCTCGAGACCAGCTTCTGCCGCACGTTCGTACAAGGTTCTAGCCCGCTCCAGATCACGAACGACGCCTCGGCCCAGACGATACAGCCGCGCTAGATTGTAGAACGCTTCCGCAAGACCGTGGTCGGCTGCGGCCTGATACCACTTCGCCGCGTCGAGATCGGAACGATTCGCACCCCGGCCATCCTCAAACAGTACTCCGAGGGTGTAGCACGCTTGAGGGTGCGCGGCTTCGGCCGCCAGGCGTACCCAGTGGAACCCCTCGGCCGGGTTCCGGGGCACCCGTTGCGCCCGCAGGTACATCCGTCCTAGACGGAACTGCGCCTCCACGTCGCCGCTCTCGGCGTATTTTCGCAACCGCGCCACACCATCGGCGTTTCCCGATTCGGCGGCGCGAATGAACCAGCGGCGCGCCAAGTCCTCGTCGGCATCGAAATCCGCGCCGTCGCGATGCAGTAAAGCCAGGTTATACTGAGCTTTCGCATACCCCTGTTCTGCGCTCTTGGTGTACCAGTTCTTCGCGCTCGCACGGTCTCTCGCCACGCCTTCTCCGTTGTCGTATATCAGCCCCAATGCGAACTGCGCTCGAGGGTCGCCGGTCGCCGAAAGCTCAGAAAACACCTCGATTGCAGCAGCGAAGTCGCCGCGTTTGTAGGCGGCAACCCCGCCGCTGAAATCGGATGCTGCGGCGTGATACCACGTTAGCCCCAATACCAGCCAAATCGGGCCAAATAGGGTAATTTTCGATGAAATCCGCATTTTCCCCGCTTTCATGATTCAAGGTATCGGCGCTATGGGTTAAATTCTCCAACCAGGCTAGAGGCGGCATAAAGTATAGTGTGTCGCTGCTCAAGTGCGAGAAAATGCCGCTCGAAGCTCGGCACGAGGTAACACGATGACAGATTTAGTCGCAGACTGGATGACGCAGACCGTCGTCTCCATTGGCTCGGAGGCGACCCTGGATGAAGCCGAAACGCTGCTGGACCGGCACGGTATCAGACGGCTTGCCGTCGTCGACGACGGCCGGTTGACGGGCGTCCTGACGCTCGGCGATCTTCGCGCCGTCAAAGCGACTGCAACGGCCGGCACCGTTGATGACATGCGGCAGACGCAGGTCGCGACGCTGATGACGCCGGCGCCCGTGACGATCCCGATAAGCGCGACCCTGGGGCTGGCCGCACAGACGATGCTGCAGCTCAAGGTCAGCGGGTTACCGGTTGTGGATGAGGAAGGTGAGCTTTGCGGCCTGCTTTCGGAATCCGACCTGTTTCGCTACATCGTCGAGAACACCGACTAGAGCGATCTCAAAATTATCCACGCTAGCGCCGGGTGTAGTTTTTGAGAAGGATCCTACTGTCCTCAACCGTCCATCGGCGGGTCGGCTGGCTGATGGTGTCGGCGGTAATCGTGCTCTCACTCGTGCCGACGGCGCCGCTGCTACAGATCGCGGGAGGCTATGACGACAAGCTCGCCCACGGTCTAATCTACGGTGGGCTGACAGCCTGGTTCGCGGTCGCCATGGCACGTTCGACCTGGGTCGGGGAGCACTGAGGCTATTCACCCTCGGCGCCGGGCTCGAATGCTGCCAGGCGCTACTACCTTATCGCACCGCGTCCATTGCCGATGTAGTTGCCAATGCTTGCGGTATTCTCCTCGGTGCGGCCTTCGCATTCGCGTTAACGACTGGACCCGGCCGCTCTGCCCGCTCAAAATAGCGACCCTGCGAGGTGAGGAGACCCCCGCCGCGCTGCATATCGGTAAACAGGCCCTACTACATTGACGACAAAGCATAATTCCGCACGGCGCCCGTTACACGGCCTGAGAGTCATCGAAGCCGGACAACTTCTGGCCGGTCCGTTCGCCGGTACGATCCTCGGATATTTCGGCGCCGAAGTGATCAAGGTCGAGCCCCCACGAAGCGGTGATCCGATCCGGCGCTGGCGCAAACTGAAGAATGGGCAGTCGCTATGGTGGTCGAGCCTCGCCCGCAACAAAAAATGCGTCACGCTCGATCTCAAAAGCACCCGTGGGCGCGAACTGATGCGCGCGCTCATCGACACGGCGGATATCCTTGTCGAAAACTTCAGGCCCGGGACGATGGAACAGTGGAGCCTGGGGCCAGAAGAATTCAAGCCGACAAACCCTGGACTGATCTACGCGCGCATTTCGGGCTACGGCCAAACCGGTCCGTCCGCACCCAAACCCGGCTTCGCTTCGGTGTGTGAAGGCTTCGGCGGGTTTCGCTACGTCAACGGGCTTCCCGGCGAGGCCCCGATCCGACCAAACCTGAGCATCGGGGATACGCTGGCCGGGATCCATGCCGCGCTCGGGATCCTGCTCGCCTATATTGACCGTAGCCGCGAAGAAGACGGTAAAGGCCAGGTCGTCGACGTCGCTATTTTCGAGGCCGTGTTCAATCTGCTGGAAGGCGTTGTCCCTGAGTATGACGGCGCCGGGGTCGTCCGCGAACCGTCCGGATCAACGATCACTGGAATCGTACCGTCGAATACCTATCGCTGCGGCGACGGTAAACTAATCGTCATCGGGGCCAACACCGAATCGATGTTCAAGCGACTGGCGAAAACCATGGGACAGCCGGAGATAGGTGACGACCCTAAGTATTCGACGAACGACAACCGGGTCGAGCATCAGGACGAAATCGATGGGAGAATTGCGGCTTGGGCGGGATCGTTCCCGGCGGCAGAGGCATTAGCTCGGCTAGAGGACGCCGGCGTCGCCGCCGGCCCGATCTACAGTGTCGAAGACATCTTCAATGACCCACAGTATGAGGCGCGGGGCTTGCTTCAACGGGTCACGGTAAATGGCGAACCGCTGACGATCCCCGCGCTCGTACCGCGTTTGTCGGAAACGCCGGGCTCCACTGACTGGCCGGGACCCGCCGTCGGCTCCCATAACGACGAAGTATTCTCGCAAATATTACGACTGTCGGAAGACGAACAATCAGAACTCCGCGAAAATGGCGTTATCTGACGACCGCCGGCTAAATAGGTGTTCCGAAAAATGCTTCACTTTCGTAGTTGCACCAGCAGTGGTCACCCCGGACTTGCGGTCGCAAGCCCGGTATGACGGTGACGGCGTATGATCGTCGGTCACCGATCCCAAACTGATTCGTATTTCGGAACACTCATTTAGGATCCAATGGATCGATTGTTCGCTTATGGCACCTTGCTCGCGCCGGAGTTACGAGGGGCCGTCATCGGCCGTGCCGTCGAGGGAGACCCGGCGGTCTTACCTGGATACGCCTGCTACCGGGTACGTCGCGCCGCTTATCCGGCGATCGTGCAACAACAGGGAACGAATACGCACGGTAGCCTGTTCGCCGGTATCGAGCCGACCGAGTGGGATCGATTGGACAACTTCGAGTCGCATCTGTACGAGCGTCGCCTGGTCGAAGTGACACTCTCGGCCAGCTCGCACCGTAGTGCCTACGCCTACGTCGTCGCCGCTACTTTCCGACATCGCGTTAGCGAGGAACCATGGCGGCTCGAACGCTTTCGCCGCGACCGTTTGAACCGCTATTTAAATCGATTATCACGGGAACCGGAGGACCGGCCAGATCAAAATACTTGAACAGGATTGTCATGTCGCATTATCGCGGGGTGAGGCGACACGGATCCGCGCCGTCGTCAATTCATCGCTTTGCACCGGCTGATGTACGATGTCTAAAACCTGGTTTCTAGTGGGCGCCCTCCTGTGGGCGTTTTGGATCCCCATCGCGGCCGCTGTCGAGAACGTCCCAGTTCCGGTGCGCAAGACCATCGACGCTTACAAGATCCCGGACGGTTCGTTCAGCCTGATCGTTCAGGACGTCGCTTCGGCGACTCCTTTGTTGAATATCAATCCCAAGCGCCCGCGCAATCCGGCCAGTACCATCAAACTATTGACGACTTTCGTCGCTTTGGATGTACTCGGTCCAACGTATACCTGGCCGACGAAGCTTTACGCGCTCGGACCGATAAAGGATGGCGTGCTCGACGGCAGTCTCCTTATGAAAGGGTACGGCGACCCTTATCTGGTCGTCGAAGAGTTCTGGAAGATGCTGGGCGCACTTCGCTCCCGCGGTATCGATACCATCAATGGCGACCTCGTGATCGACGATTCCCACTTCTCGATACCGACGTTGGACCCCGCCGCTTTCGATCGCCAGCCATACAGACTCTACAATGTGATCCCGAACGCGGCGCTGGTCAATTTCCAGGCGGTCGAATTTCAGTTCACCCCCACCGGCGACGGGCGGACCGTTCGAATCAGTGTCAACCCTGCGCTTCCCAATCTCGACATTACGAATCGTCTATCGATAAAAAAGGGCCCCTGCCGCGGCTACCAAATGGGCATAAAGATGGACGTCCCGGCGCCCGCCACGGCCGATCGGGTCGTCTTTTCCGGCTCATTTCCATCGGCTTGCCGATCGCATTCTTTGCATCGTAGCGTGTTACGCCCCGCGTCCTATGCATTCGGAACGTTTCAGCGACTGTGGGGCCATTGGGGGGGCACTATTTCGGGGGGGGTCCGCCAGGGGCTGGCGCCACCAACAAAGCGGCCGCTCGTTGTCTGGCAATCGCCCCCGCTGGCCGAAATCATTCGAGCGGTCAATAAGTGGAGCAATAACGTGATGACGCGTTTGCTGCTCTATTCGCTCGCGGTATCGAAGTTCGACCCGCCGGTGACAAAGGAACAGGGGATCGAAGTGCTGCGCGATTACCTGAAGCAAAGCAACCTCGACGACACCGACTTGACGATCGACAATGGTTCCGGCCTGTCCCGAAATACGCGAGTCACGGCCGAATTGATGAACGATCTATTGCGACACGCGTATCGCGATCCCTACATGCCGGAATTCATCGCCTCCCTATCCATCAACGGCTTGGACGGAACTACGCGACGACGACTGCGCGACCCGCCGGAGTTCGGTCGAATGCACCTCAAGACGGGCCGCCTGGACGACGTCGCCGCGATCGCCGGTTACGTAGTCGCCGCGAGCGGGACTACCTATTCGGTCGTGCTGATGATCAACCACACGGACGTGCATCGGGGGCCGGGGCGGAAAATCCAAGACGCCTTGCTCACTTGGGTGCATCGTCAATAGTCGACGACCCCACGAACGGGCCCGGGCTAAGATTCCCTGGGGTGGGCGGCAAGCGCATTATCCATCCTGCCGGTGATCTGCTCCAGAATGCTGCGCGAGGTGGCGAAATTCAATCGAACGCAGGCCCGACCCGGATCACCGAACCGAGCCCCGTCCCCGAGCGCCACCCTGGCGTGGTCGAGAAAAAAGGCGTAGGGGCTCGGCGACAGCTCGTAGCGGCGAAAATCGAACCACCCGAGGTAGGTCGCTTGCGGTGGGAAATGCACCGCCTGCGGCCAATTGGCGGTCGCATGGCTACGGACAAAGTCCCGGTTCGCCTGCAGGTACCGGAGGACCTCGTCCAGCCAGGGCTGGCCGTCGGTCAAGGCGGCCGTCACCGCCGCGATGCTGAGCGCGGATACGCCACCACGTAGCCGCCGGGGGATCTTCGCGAATCTTTTTCTGATCGAATCGCCACCGAAGACCGCGAAGGCCATGCAGATCCCCGCGATATTGAACGCTTTGCTCGCCGACATGAGGGTCACGGTACGCTCGGCAACCTCGGGCGAGAGGCTGGCGATCGGAATATGCCGGTGCGGCTGGAACACGAGATCCGCGTGAATTTCATCGGAAATGATCGCAAGATCATGGTCGAGAGCGATGCTGGCGAGACCCTCGAGTTCGACGCGCGTGAAGCACCGGCCGCTCGGATTATGAGGGTTGCACAACAACAGCACCCGGGTACCGGCATCGATTCGTTCGCGCATCTGATCGAAATCGATCTCGAAGCCGCCGGGGCCCACGCTGAGCGGACAGAACACCAAACGGCGCTCAGTCGTGTTCGTCGCGCTGATAAAAGGCGGATAAATCGGGGTCTGAATGACAACCCCTTCGCCGTCATCGGCCAAAGCCAGAAGTCCGAAATAGATCGCTTGCACTACATCGGTGAAGAGTTCGACCCGGTCGGGGGAGATCCGCCAACCAAAACGTTCTGCGACCCGCTCGCTCAATATTTCCGCCAACCCGGTGCGGTCCGCCGGGACCGGATAACCGCAATCCGAGACCGACAGGCAATGCTCCACCGCCGCGCGGATCGGCGCCGCTATTTCGAAATCCATATCCGCCACCCACGACGGCAATACGTCCGGCGGGTAATGCGACCACTTTTCGCCGGCACGAAGCCGCAGGCGGTCAATATCGAGCGCGCCAATGTTCATTCGTTGTCGTCCATCGTCTGGATATGGATTTCTCCGCTCACCTGGTTCCGCGCGCACGCACCCACGATCAGCCCACCTCGGCGTGCTGAAAAGCGATGATCAGCAGGATCCCCGCGGTAATGAGCGTCAGTTGGGCTACGGTATCTTTCAGGCGGACACCGCGATGCAGCGTCGGGATCAGATCGGCAACGGCGATGTAGATGAAACTCGCGGCTGTAAACGCAAGAATGTAAGGCAGTACGGCTTGTACGTACTGGATCCCCCACCACGCCAGAAGCGCGCCGATGACCATCGCCAGGCTCGATACTCCATTCAGGACGAAAGCATGGAAACGCGAAAGCCCGCTGTTCAACAAGATCGCGAAATCCCCTAGCTCCTGCGGGATCTCGTGGGCGATCAACGCAAACCCGGTTGCGATCCCGAGATGAACGTCGGTGACAAACGCAGCTGTCAACAATATCCCGTCGAGAAAGTTATGAAAGGTGTCGCCGACGACGATCAATGGCCCGGCCGATTTCGCACCGCCGTGTTCGTATGCCGGATCATGGCGATGGTGGTGCGCATGACGCCATATCAAGGCTTTCTCGAGTACGAAAAATACAAAGATGCCGGCTAGAACGGTCGCCATGATCGCGCTCGAGCCTCGCGTAGCCTCGTGGTCGAGCGCGTGCGGAAGGAGATGGATGAATGCGACACCGAGCAGGACGCCGGTAGCGAAGCTGACCAGCATCGACAAACTGCGATCACGCAACCGCTGTGGCAACAACAGATACGCTGCCGCGGTGCCGACGCTGAGGAGGCTGCCGATGACGCTGAAGGCGATGATCCAGCCAAGAACACTCATTAGGGCACCTCCATCGATTGCTTAGCGCATCTGCCCGACGCAAAACGCACTTCCCCGAGCATCAACCGCCCTCAATGACGACCACAGGCGCGCCGCGACCAAGTCCGAGAAGTTCCGCCGCGCTCTGTTCGGCGCGAGCGATCTCGACGACGCCGTAAGAATTGAGCAGCGCCAGCAAATCTCCGGGCGAGACATCAGCATAGGTGCGGCGAAGCGCGATGTCGTGCCCGCCGGCGCGCACCATCGGCCGCTGGAACGCCGCCAGCGCCGGCCCGTCGATATTGGTGAACAGATTTCCAAAATTGTCGGTCGTGATCACCACGCCGTGCAGTTCTCCACCGCGGTACTCTGGCGGCTCGATAAGGGATGGAATGTAATCGCGCGTCGGCGAGCCCAGCGCCTCGGGAGATAGTTTTCCGGAGGCGAGTTCGCCGGCGAGCGGGGCGAATATGTCGCGCCCGTGAAATGTTGCACTCACCGATTCCAAAGCAAAGCGAGCGATTTGGTGTTCTTCTACTTTGATCACCGTCGCGTCTATCGCGTCGATCACGCCGGCCAGCAGGCCATTGTCCGGAGCGAGAAACACGTGCCCGGCGCCGACCACGAGCAACACCGATCGGTCGGTCCCGACCCCCGGATCGACGACGGCGAGGTGGACCGTGCCGACCGGGAAGTATCGGAAGGATCGCTCCAACCAGAATCCTGCTTCTGCCGGCCAGTGCACGTAGGCCTCATGGGTTAGATCGACGATCTTGGCATCCGGATAACGGTCGAGAACGACGCCCTTCATCGTCCCGACGAACGGTCCGCGGTGGCCGAAATCGGTGGTGATCGTAATGACCCCGGACGGTTTGAACATTTCACTCATCGTACGTATACCTCCGATCGTGTGTAAGGCGGACTGACAGAGCCAATAGGTGCTTTCGATCGCTCGCCGCACCCGGCAATAGTACTTGAAAGCGGTTTAACGATCGTATAATTTTGAACAAAGAAAAAGGGGTCGGATTTGAATCCGACCCCTTTTCGCGACTATTCGCGAAAAGGACTATTCCCCCCATGTCTTCCTATTTGTGCGGCCTCGATATCGGAGGCACCTTCACCGATTGCGTCCTGATCGATGACGAAGGCAGGTTGACGATTGCCAAAGCGCCTTCGACACCCGCCAATTTCGCCGACGGCGTCATTGAAGCGCTGTCACGCGCCGCCGCCGAAATCGGGGTTGAATTGCAGGTATTGCTCGATTCGATAGCGGTCCTCGCGCACGGGACGACGATCGGGACCAACGCAGTGATTCAACGACGCGGGGCGAAGGTGGGCCTGGTAACCACGAAGGGCCACAACGACGTAATTCATATCATGCGCGGGTCGCGGGGCCTGAGCGGCCAGGATATCAAGCTCATCGTGCATTTTCCCGAAAGCAGCAAACCGGAGCCGATCGTACCGAAACGCTTCATCCGCGGCGTCTCCGAACGCGTCGACTGCTTTGGCCGGGTGGTCGTCGAGCTCAATGAAAAGGAGGTACGCACCGCGATCAGCCAACTCCGTGATGCAGGGTGCGAAGCACTCGCTATCTGCCTGCTCTGGAGTTTCCTCGATCCGACCCACGAACGCCGGATCAAGGAAATCGCCGAGGAGCTGGCGCCAACCCTGTATGTCACCTGCTCCGCCGACCTTGCGCCGAAATGGGGCGAATACGAACGCACGACGGCAGCCGCATTGAACGCTTATATCGGACCGAGCACGGTCGGCTACATCACCCGGCTCGACGGCCGCTTGAAAGACTTGGGCTATCAACAACCACTGCAGATAACACAATGCGCGGGCGGGACCATTTCGGTGAACAAGGCCCGCGAAGCGCCGCTGCTCACACTGGACTCGGGTCCGGTATCCGGAGTAACGGGCTCGGTCTACCTCGGGGCGTTGATGGGCTACCGCAATGTGATCACCACCGACATGGGCGGAACTTCGTTCGACGTGGGCGTGATCCACGAGGGCCGCCCGGCCGTGTCCTATCGCAGCCTCGTACATCAGTACGAGTATTTTCTACCCAAGGTCGACGTCCAGACGCTGGGCACCGGCGGCGGCAGCAAAGTGTGGATCGACAAAACGACGCGGACCCTCAAAGTGGGGCCCGAAAGTGCCGGCGCCGACCCGGGACCCGTATGCTACGGTCGTGGTGGTGCGGTGCCGACGACGACAGACGCGGATCTGGTCCTCGGTTACCTCGACGCCGACAGTTTCGCCGGTGGTACGATGAAACTGGATCGCGACGCGGCGGCTGCGGCGCTACAGTTGCTCGCCGACGAACTCGAACTGGAGCTGCTCGAACTCGCCAGCGGAATTGCTCAAATAGCCGAGTTTCAGATGGCCGATCTGATCCGCAAAGTCACCGTTCAGAAAGGCCTCGACCCGCGGGAGTTCGTGGTTTTCGCGTTCGGCGGCGCCGGGCCGGTCCATATGGGTGTCGCGGCGCGCGAACTCGGCGTACAGAAAGTGATTGTGCCGCAGGGTGACACCGCGGCCGTGTGGTGTGCGTTCGGGGCAGCGTCGGCTGATATTCTGCACGTCAACGAGCAGGTCAACATCATGTCGTCGCCTTTCGATCGGGAAAAGATTAGTGCCCTAATCGAAGCATTGGAGGATCGTGGCCGCCGCCAGCTGCACGAGGACGGCATCGATCCCGATCGACACCAGTTTGCACTCTCGCTCGACATGCGCCATCGGGGCCAGATTAACGAGGTCGAAGTCGGCCTCGACGCCGGCGTCCTGTCCGCCAGCGACGTAGATACACTGCGCGAACGTTTTGTTGCCTGCTACGAGCGGCTTTACGGCCGCGGCGCGGCGCTACCGGGCGCGCGGCTGGAGATCGTGACGTTACGCTGTCGCGCGAGCGCGCACTCGCGCAAGCCGAGATTAGTCGAAGCAACGGACTTGAGCAGTGAATTAGACCCGTCGGCCAGGACCGGTTCGCGCGACATCTACTGGGCCGAAAACAAACGGATCTCCGCTACCCCGATCTTCGACGGCTACAAGCTGGCCCCCGGCAATGCCATCGCCGGTCCGTGCGTCGTAGAAACAAACACGACGTCGATGGTCATACATCCCGGCCAGGCCGTAGGTGTCGATGCCTTGGGCAATTTCCTTATCGCCCCCGACGAAAACGCCGGCTCCGAGGTCAGCGAGGAAAACCGTCATGCCTAGAATCAGCGAAATGACGGACGTAGACTTCAACGGCGTCGAACAACCGTATGTGCCGCCGAAGGTTCTGTCGATATCCGACAAACTGACGATGCACCGCGCGTGGGATAACGATATCGACCCGATTACCTACGAAGTGATACGCCACAACCTCTGGCAGATCAATGAAGAACACGGCGCTACGATCCAACGTATTTCTGGTTCGCCGGTAGCAACCTACGCGCTCGATCTGAATCCGTCGATACTGACCGAAGACGCGGAGTTTGTGTACTTCGGCCCTTACATGCAATACATGTCCGGGGTCACCGACGTCCAGGTAAAGTGGACGCTGGAGAACCGTAGCGACAACCCGGGCATCAGCGCCGGCGATATGTTCATCGCCAACGACCCTTGGGTAGGCGCGGCCCACCAACAGGATGTGATGCTACTGTGTCCGGTGTTCTGGGAGAACGAACTGTTTTGCTGGGTCACCAACTGCCTGCACCAGTACGACATCGGCGGTATCACCCCCGGCAGCTTCTGTCCGTCGGCTGAATCGGCGTTCGAGGAAGGGATCCTTCTTCCGCCGCTCAAAATCATCGAAAACCATGAAATTCGTAAGGATATCGAAGCCGTCTATCTGCGTTCATCGCGCAAACCCGACTTGGTCGCGCTCGATTTTCGCGCACAAATGGCCGGTAACACGACGGCGCGCGGGCGGGTGTTGGCGCTGATCGAACGCTACGGGGCTGGCACCGTAAAGGGAGTGATGAAGCGCGTCATCGACAATTCAGAGAAGTCGTTTCTCGAGAAGATGGCGCGCCTGCCCGACGGGTTCTGGCAGGATAGAACCTACGTCGAAGCCTGCCGGCCGGGCGACCGCAGAACCCACCGCGTGATGATCGGCCTCCGCAAGGAGGGCACTAAGCTGTGCTTCACGAACGACGGCTCCGCGGACCAGGACGGTGCGATGAACGCGACGTATTCGGGCTGGCGCGGTTCGATCATGGTCGCGGTCAACGAATTGTTGTGTTGGGATCAGTACTTTGCTTGCGGCGGCGCCCTGCGCCACATCGAATTCGACCCGACACCCGGAACATTCAACTGCGCCGATTTCCCCGCATCGGTTTCCACCGCGCCGATCCAATCGATGGAGATATCGCTCTATCCGGCATACAACGTGCTGTCGAAAATGATCTATCCGGATCCAGAGATGAGGAAGGACATCATGTGCATCGGCGGCACCAGCCAATGGCCGGCTACGCTCTTCCGCGGCGTCGACCAATGGGGCGAGCGCTTCGGCTACCTGCTAATCGATCCGATCGGCGGCGCAATCGGTGCATTCTCGACCGCCGACGGTATCAATACGGGCGGGCAGGCGCGCACCCCTATTTGTCAACTGCCGAACATCGAACATACCGAACAGAGTTTCCCGGTCCTGTTTCTCTACCGCAAGGAACTGCCGGACTCCGGCGGCGCCGGACGCTACCGCGGGGGGCTATCGGCCGAAAGCTGCTTCATTCCGCACAACACCGACGTCATTACCCAGGATACGCTGTCCTCTGGCAACGCGACCCCAACATCCTCCGGCATGATGGGCGGCTACCCATCAACGACCAACGCCTACACGTTTATTCGCGACAGCGATATCTTCGAGCGCATGGAAGCCGCGGAGATGCCGGACGACAGCACCGAGTTGAACGGCGATCCGATCACCTTGCAACTGCGCGAAGAAAACTTTCTGCAGCACGGACGCGATGTTTACGCGGTGCGTTGGACCGGCGGCGGGGGCTTTGGAGATCCGATGGACCGGTCGCCGCTCGATATCGAGCGAGACCTCGAAGACCGTTCGATCACGGCGGCGGCGGCACGGGCTATCTATGGTGCCGTTATCGACGACGAAGGCACGGTAGATGCCGGAGCCACTGAGGCGCATCGTGCAAGAGTGCGTGCCGGGCGCGTTCGCAAACACGGCGCAGCGCAAAAAGCGCGCCCCGGTGCACTCGTCTTCGAAGCCGGAAGCTGTCTTAATGTATTGGTCGACGGCGAGGGTCGATACTGGGCCTGCGGCAAATGCTCGGCGCCGCTCGGCGCGACCGCGGAAAACTACAAAGACGGATGTATTTGCGAAGACCAACCGGTCTCTGCATCCAATCCTTTGATCGGCGAACCGACGCGCTTCATCGACGATACGGTCGAGTTCCGACAGTTTTTCTGCCCGGGTTGCGGCACCTTGATCGACAACGAGGTGGCCGTCGACTCAGACCCGATCCTGACGGATGTGTCGGTCGGGTAGGTGTCGCGGGTCAACCGCTTGAGACCAAGTCAAGATTAGCGACCGTGAGTCGATTACGGCCGTCGCGTTTCGATTTGTAGAGCGCATCATCGGCCCGTTTGATCAGTTCCTCCGATAAGAATCGCCGCTTGTGCGGATGCGATACCGAAATGCCGGCACTCGCAGTAACTCGCCGCGCACCCATCTCGGGAATTTCGAGAGCACGGATGTTGGCGAGCAATCGCCGCCCGTAGTCCTTCGCCGCCGCAGCATCTGCATGCGGCAGGATCACGACGAATTCCTCTCCACCGTAACGACCGATGATGTCCGAATCGCGCAATGAGTTCTCCAGTTCGTGCGTCACGCGCTTCAGTACCGCATCACCCACGAGATGGCCGAAATCATCGTTGATATTCTTGAAGTGATCGAGGTCGAGCATGATAATCGCCATCGGAAAATCGTACCTCTGGCTCTGTTTGCCGAACTGCTCCATGAGCTCGATCGTCGTACTGTGATTGTACAGACCTGTGAGACTGTCACGCACCGCGAGGTCCTGTAGCTCGGCATTCTTTTCTTCCAGCGCCGTGGTCCGCTCGTGCACCAACGCCTCGAGATTCTGATTGAGATCGGTCAGTTCTCGGTTCACTGCCGAAATTTCATTTTCCTTGTCGCGTTTCATCAGGGCGATGCGATCGCCTATGGCGAACGTAAGCAAAACGAACTCTCCCATCGATCCGATTTGCATGGCGTGTTTGAACAGCATCAGATTGGGTAGCATGCCCGAGTAGTAGAAAGATGTTACAAAGATCCCAACCGCATGCAGGGCCCAACCCGCGAGAAAGTACCGCGCGGGCCGGTAGCCCATTGCCATGCAGGCAAACGCCACCGGCAACACGATCACGGGCAATACCAAGCCGAAATGGACGGCTACGACGGTGCCAAGATTATCGGATGCGGCTAGATGATAGACTCCAGCGGCTAACGGAACCAAGATTACTGCCTTGAATAGCCTATCCGTTCGCGGTAAGAGCCGCTTTGTATCAAGACAGAGCCGTATGAAGATTATGGCGGCGACCTGCGCGAATACCGCGAACAATGTTCCTGCGCCTGCCTGAAAATCTGGATGTTCGGGCCACAGGTACTGGTAACCGAACCCATTTAGCGAAAGCAAGAGCATCGTATAAAGGACGATGTACGCGAAATAGGCCAGCAACACAATGTCTCGGACGAGAAAAAATATGACGAGGCTGCTCGCGGCTACCAACAGCATTACCCCGTAGTAGACACCGAACACGTATTGCGTTCCGTGCACATGCCGCGCGAGGTCGCCCCGCGAATAGGCGTAGAGGGGCAGCGATAGCGCACTATCGTCACTTTCTACCCGAACATAGTACGTCTGTATCGTATCCGGTGCCGGTTCGATCTCAAAAACGAAGTTGCGGTAATCGTGGACCCGGTCCGCGAAGGGCTCGCGGTCTCCCGCAACGGTGCGAACGTACGAGCCGTCAGGGCGTGGCGCATAGAACTCGATGTGATCGATCAACGGATGTTCCGCGACGACATAGATCGTGTCTTCGGCCACAGAATCGAAAGCAATTTCGAAGCGCGCCCAATAAGCCGAAGACGTAAAACCCATATTGGTGTTCGTTCTCGTCGCGGGGTGGAACCTTCCCTCGAGACTACCATCGGCTACGGCACTCACGTCCAGGTTCCGCGTCTCATCTTCTGCGACTTCGACGTAGTCGATCATGTCGAGCAGACCCGAGTCGGCGGTTTCGATTATCGAATAGGCGATAGGCTCTCCGAAGGCCGGAAGTCCAAGGGAGATGAGGAGCAATAGAAAAACCGAAATCGAGCTACAACGGCCTGCGATCGCATCTAAAATACGGCTTAGGAGAGTACTTACACTATCCCGCGGATTGAGAGCACAGGCAAGATTCAAAACGTTACAGCCCACCTAAGGGAACCTCTGCTTAATTCGTGGAACGCCGCCTTGGGTTCAAAACCGTCCGTCTCGACGTTGCGGCGCTTGCCAATGGTCCCGGCTATTACCTGCGATCCGTGCCTTGAGTCGAACCATTTTGAATCACAATCCGACTGTCCCCAGAGCCCTTGTCGGTTCGCACCGGCGCGACCTTTAGAGCGACGCGGTCAGACGCAATACCGCGGCATTATGGCTCGTATGCGGCTTAACCCTTGCTGAATACGATCGACCTTGTCGGCGAACCGGTACTCTAGCGTAGACGTTGTCAAAGTACCGGCCTATCGGCGGCAATTTCCGGTAATTGCGCACAGATATGGCGTTTGTCGCCGAGGAGCCGGTCGGACCTTGATCGATTCGTCGGGGCAACTGCTCCTGTATCTGATGAGCAGAGATGCAACACTGCCGCGATGCTACGACTGCATGGGCGCATGGATGTCGGAGGTGCGACCCCATGGATGCGGGGGGTACGAGTCCAAGGATGGACGAGGTAGAACTGAGTCAGGAACGGAAGTCGAGAGCGACGCAGGAAGCCAGAGCGCGACCATGTAAGCGCGCGCACCGTCGAGGCATAGCGAACGTAGGCGCTCCGTCGCTGGGCTACTCGACCTTGGAGAAGAACAAGACGAGCGCGGGTTTGATCATGAGGCGTTTCGCTGCCATCCGAAAACCATGCTTCTCGAACAGCGCTCTCAGAGTACGGTAATTGAAGTAATAAAGGTGCTCCGAGGGTTTGACCTCTTTCCACAAGGACAGGTCGCGCGGCGTCTGCCAATGATCGACGTTGGGGGTGCGGATCTCGACGACACCGCCGGGCGCAATGATGCGGAGGAGTTCGGCCGCGAGACCGTTGAGATCGCGAACGTGCTCGATCACATCGTACAACGATACGACGTCGAAATAGCCGCTCGGGTAGCCCTGCTCCTCCAAATAGCCACAGCGCAAATTCTCCAGGTTCATCGCATCGCGCCCATAAGCAACCGCTGCCGGCTCGACTTCGACGCCATAGGCGTCGAAACCGGCTTCGTCGGCCGCCTTGACGACAAATCCGGCCGAACATCCGATATCGAGCCATCGCCCATGCGACACGAAGCGTCGCCGCACCCGGTCCACCCAGCGCCGGCAGCGCTTCAACTTCTTGTCGGCCTTGCGAATATACGCCCGGCTGTACTCTTCGTCGTAAGTAGCGGTACTCGAGGACAGGTCCGGCGGCGGATTGATCAAGACGAACGTGCAATCCAGACAACGAACGAAGGCCTCGCCTCGCTTAACGAACAAAGGCTCGAATCGTCTACCGCCGCAAATCGGGCATGCGATCCGAGCCCCGTCCTGAATCGATGCGTTCAAAGCGTTGAGGCATACGAATGCGGGCGCCGCGAAGAAAGGAGCGCCAGCGACACCGCCAACTCCGCACCGCCGTCACGACCGCTTCGGCATCCCGTCTCGCGTAGCGGCAGGTAGGCGAATGCAGCAGCGGCTCCAGTTTCGATACGCAACATGCTTGAATTCCCGCGTTTCGCTTTCTCGTTTTATGGCGGCTCGGCTACGGCCCCGCCTGAATACCCATACTATCCCGCATTCCTCATCGGCGCGACGCGCGCGCGGTTGCTAATCGCAGTACCATTTGACAGGTACCGGTCCGCCATCCTCGGTGGCAGACCCTAGCAAACCGTCGGGACGGAGTTCAAACCTGTATCCCAGGCTTTCGGAGTAAGCGAAATGAGCGACATTTACATTGCCGGCGTTAGCATGACCCACTTCGGGAAGCACCTGAACAAGAGCCTTAAAGCGCTCACCGGCGAAGCGCTCGCCGGTGTCCTTACAGACGCCGGCGGCGACAAAGAATCGATAGGAGCGGCATTTTTCGGTAACTGTGTCCAGGGCCATATGGAAGGGCAGGACATGGTGCGCGGCGAAGTCGCACTGCGATCGCTCGGGATCGAAGGCATACCGGTCGTCAATGTCGAGAACGCGTGTGCGACGGCAATCACCGCATTCCATCTCGCCGTCAATTATGTGAAGGCGGGAGCGGCTGATATTGCGCTCGCCATCGGGGCGGAAAAAATGTACTCACAAGACAAGGCCAAGATGTTCAGCGCCTTCGACGGCGCGTGGGACGTGCATAACGTCGACAACCTCGTTCGACAATGGAGCGCTATGGGCGATGGGGTCGAAATCCCGGAGGGCTCGACCTCACCGCGACCCTACAGCATATTCATGGACGTCTACGCGGGATTCTCGCGGATGCACATGCGGGAATTCGGCACGACGCAGCGGCAGCTCGCGGCCGTCGCGTCGAAGAACCATGGCCATTCGACGATGAACCCGCTTGCGCAATACACGAAAGCGTTTAGCGTGGAGGAAGTACTCGGCGCGGCGCCGATCACTTACCCATTGACCATCCCCATGTGCTCACCGATCAGCGATGGCGCGGCCGCGGCAATCGTCTGCAATACCGAGGGCCTCAAACGGCTCACGAATACCAGGGCACGGATGATGCGGGTCATGGCGACCGTGATCCGCACCGGCTCCAATCGCCCCGCCACCGATTTCAGCCGTCATTGCAGCCACCTAGGCGCCCGCCAGGCTTACGAGCAGGCAGGCGTGGGCCCGGAAGATATCGACGTCGCCGAAGTTCATGACGCCAGCGCGACCGGCGAAGTCATCGAATCCGAAGCATTGGGGTTTTGTCCGGTCGGCGAAGGCGGCGTCGTTGCCGAGCGCGGCGAAACGGCGCTGGGCGGCCGAATTCCGATCAACACCTCCGGTGGCTTGGAGTCGAAAGGTCATCCGATCGGCGCGACCGGGCTCGGGCAGATCTACGAGTTGGTGACTCAATTAAGAGGCGAGGCGGGTGCGAGACAGGTCGAGGGTGCAAAGCTGGCGATGGCGCAAAACGGTGGCGGAATCGTCGGCGTCGAAGAAGCCGTCGCCTGCCTGACGATCTTGGGGCAATACTGAGGCTTTCACAATTCGTGAACCTGTAGGTTGGGTTAGCCCGCAGGGCGTAACCCAACACGATAGACCAATAGTTGGATTACGGCGCCTTTGCGCCTAATCCAACCTACGGTGCACAGGTGTTCAATCTTTGTGTAAACCTCAATAGGAGAGGTCTAAAACATTTTTTTCGGCAGCGTTAGCGCCCAAAACTATCAGGTGCCCATCCGCCGCAGCGCCTGCACCGTCAGAAAGTTTTCGTAGACGCTGGGATCGTTGACGCTCATTTCGTAACCGCGCAGATTTTTCACCTGCACGAGACGAGTCATGCGGTCGCTTTGTACGTTGTGCGCGTGGACGTTGCACCAAGACCAGTAGGGCCGGCTGCCGTCCGCGACGGATTGCGACCCGTTCTCATACAATGAATAGCTCCCGTCGAACGACTTGAAGGGTTCACCGCGCCGGTCGTAACTCACCATGTTCACCGGCAGCAATGTCCGTGCGTCGAACCAGACGCGTTTTTTGCTGATCGGCGCCCGCGGATACGAGGTCGGCTCCGCTTCGACGACGATCACCTCCGGGATCAGCTCGACTTTTGTATCCCAGAAGGTGATCCCTTTCGGCCCGCCGTGGACGCCGCCTTCCCAGCTCTCATCCTCGCTGTGCCAGTTTTCGGACAAGCCGGACAGAAACGGACCGCGGGCTATTATCTTGTAGTTTCCCCAAGTCAGGTAGGGATCACCCGCCGCCCATGCATCCGACAGGTAGAGCGTCGAACCGGCGATCAAAGGTTCGAATCGCTGGCTGGCGGGAAACTTGCGAACGCGCTTGAACTGCGGCAGGTAGCCCTGCAGTTTCGGAAACTTCGACTGGTCGTAATACCACGAATTCAGGAACGAAGTACCCTTGGCGTCATTGGGAAATGTGAAAAGTACCGACTGGTAGCGCAGCATGTGCTCGTGTCCGGGCCAGTACGGCTTGGGATCGATGGTCACCCGTCCGACCGGCTGATACTCGACCCAAACGACTTCGTAGTAATACCCTTGGGTTCCGTCCGGGTTGATCTCATAGTCCTTGACCGGATAAAACGACACGTCGTGCCGGCCCCATGAAAGCGTTATCCCGACGAAGACTTCGAGCCCGTTTTTCGGCTCCGGAAACGGCAGTCCGCCGATCCACGGTTTTCCGTCGTCGGTGACAACGTTACCCTTCGCATCGAAGGTTGCCCGGCCGCGGTTGCGCAAGGTCGCCTCGATGTAATCGACGGGACTCAGGCGTGTCATATCGGTGACGGTGGGGACCAGTTCGAGCTTGCGCCCCATTTGCTTGATCTG
Organism: uncultured Enterobacteriaceae bacterium; assembly: GCA_964523765.1. Lineage (GTDB taxonomy): Bacteria > Pseudomonadota > Gammaproteobacteria > UBA11873. The sequence continues at coordinate 31,552 of CAZFZX010000005.1, read as the reverse complement.
CGTGAAGCGGATCGGATCGAGCAGATCCTGGACCAGATCGACGTTGTCGGCGTCGATCGTGTCGCCAGGCTTCAGCGCCCCTTTGGTGTATTCTTCTATCGACAACAACTCGTCTGGGTAGCTGGCCTCGAAACCGCCGTTCGCCGCGACGGCGTCCCATACGGGCGACAGCACGCCGGCGCCGAGCGTACCCTTGGAGGTTAGCTCCAGAAAACGGCGCCTACTATAGCCGCGGTCGTATTTTCGAATTCGCATCGTCGTCTACCTCAATTGTCTACTGTCTAGATATGCGTTCCAAAAGATGCTTCACTTTCGTGCTTATACCCGCGCCCGTCACCCCGGACTCGATCCGGGGTCCAGTTAAACAATGTCCGCCTGCGGCGGGCTTTATCTACTGGATACCGGGTCAAGCCCGGTATGACGGTGACGATGCAAGTTCACAGCAGAGGTCGGGTCCTTTTACCGAGACGGCGCTCAATTACAGAGCGCCTCAAACTTTGCATCCAGCCATTCCGTGTCCAAATCACGGCCGATGAAAACCAACCGACTCGAGCGATCGGTACTCGGCCATTCCGTCAGCCACCTAATAGGATAAAACTTATCGCCGACCGCGTGAAGCAGCGCAGGCGCACCGTCCTTTTCTCGAAACCCCGCTAAGCCTTTGATGCGCAACATCTGCAGTCGTTGTTCGTTGACGACGTGGTTCAAGAACACGGACGTTCCGGCAAGACTTAACGGTTCTTCGCGGACGATAGTGTGGGTGCCGTAAGTATGGTTGTGACGGTGTCCGACGTGGGTCGACACCCATTGTGCGATGGCGCCCGTGCGCGTCTCGGGGTTGAACAAGCGGCGGCCAAATATTTCCCCACAATCGACTTCGCCTTTCACTACCTCGCGGACCTCGGCGCCCGGATTGATCCTGGCAACGGCGGCCAGGGTCCGGGTGAGATCGGCCGGTTTTGCGATATCGGATTTGCTGACGACGATGAGGTCGCTCAAGACAACCTGGTTTGCGGCGGTGTCATGCTCGTCTACGGTCGCGGCTCCGCTGATCGCATCGACCACGCAGATAATGGCGTCCAGGAAAAACGCTTTCATCAACGGCGGGTTCGCCATCAATGTGTGCGCCAAGGGAATGGGATCGGCGAGCCCACTGGTTTCGACGACCACGTGATCGAATGCGTTGATGTCGCCCAACTGCCGCCGATGGTAGAGCGCGCGGAGCGTCAGCGCCAGATCGCCGCGGATCGTGCAGCATAGACAACCGTTGCGCAGTTCGAGAACGTTCTCGGCGAGGTCGGCCACCACGAGATGATCGATGGCGACCTCGCCAAACTCGTTGACGATGACCACCGCGTTAGCAAGCGACGGGTGTCCGAGCGCCCGGCCTAAAAGTGTGGTCTTGCCGCTGCCGAGAAACCCGCACAACAACGAAACTGGCGTTACTTTTGGAAAAGGGTCAGACTCGTTTAATCGCTTAATCGTTTTCTAACCCCTATTCATAGGTCGGATCTTAGCGCCTCAATAGAACCGCAGACATGGCGCGCGTAAAGAATGAAACCACGGAGAGCACTAACAACACGGAGGGGATGTTTTTGTACAGGAATTTCACATCCCCATCTCCGTGTTCTTAGTGCTCTTCGTGGCTAATCTCCATTGCACAGGGTATTGCGGGCTCGAGAACTAACTTATCAACCCTTATCGCGCTCTTCGAGCGCAGGGGTCTGACCCCTTTGTGCCGCGCACGGTAACGTGCCGCGCAGCGCTTCAAACTTCGGCGCCACGGCCGCCGGCATCAATGGTGCGCGGGCATCGACTTCGGACAGCACTTCGCAAGCGGCTTTCGGCCGCGTCGATCCGGCGCGGATTTCGATCCGCTGCAACATCGCATCCCACCACACCTCCCGGCGTGGGTCGGCTCGATCGGTAATGATTCGCCAGGCACGATCGGCCTCTATCGGTCTGTCCGTCTTGGCCGCCGCGATGGCAAACAGACGGTAGGCATCGCCGGCTTTCGGATAGGCTTCCCGGAACTGCTTCGCCTGTTCGTAGGCTTCGGCGTATTGTTCGAGGTCCAACATCGCCTCGATCAAAATGATCTTGAAACGGCGTTCCATCGCCGGGTCCGAAGTCAACGCCGGTAGCAAAGTCTTGGCGGCGGCCAAGCGTACATTTACGTCCTCGGTCGACTTGATCGTCGGATAGATTTGCTCTAGCTGCCAACCTTCCAGACTCGACCCGGCGAGCTGCCCGAGGAAAGCAATGAGGTTATCGTTATTCTGCAGCCGCTCCAGACATTTCAGCCGCGCCCACAGCATCGCCTGCCGAGCGGACAAACTGAGTCCGCCCGCCTTTTCCGCGGCATCGATCGCCGCGATCACCTCAGCCGGCCGTTTGTCGGCGAGCGCGCGCATTTGGATCACGATGGCCTTGTTCTCCGGGATCCGCTGCTGCTTGTTCGGCAGTTGCCGGTATGCGCTGATCCCCCGCGCGGCCAGGGCCTTCGGTGGTTTGTTCTTGGTGCGCCGAATCGCGTTCGCGAAATCTCGTGCCACGATATAGAATTTTGTCTGCTGTACGCCGCCTTTCAGCTTGGCCGGTTTCTGAACGCTGTTGAGCATGTAGAACGCCTTATTCGAATCGCTCGTTTGCTGCGCGACGCGCAGCCGCGCGCCATCGGCGTCGGCGTCATTCGGGTAGTGGGTGACGAAACGCTCGGCCGCCCGTTGCATGGCGCCGCGCGAGCTTCTGGTCGGCTTGCCTTTGCGTGTCGCCCGCGCGACGTAAGCGAGTTTCACCGCCGCTTTCTTGATCTCGGGATCGAGCTCTTTGTTCCGCAGCAGACTCTCCGCGATGATCGCGGCGTCGTCGTTCAACTTCGCTTTGTAGCACGCCAGCGCGTGCCGGTAACGGATCCGGTCAAAATTGACGTCGCCGCGAAATTCGACGGTCGCAAAGAACTCCTTGTACTTACGCACGGCGTCGAAATAATGTTCATATTCGAAGGCGTATTCGGCGCCGGCGAGCGCGGTATAAGGGCCGAGGTTGTGGGCGACGATTTCGGCCCGGTACTTGAGGATCAACGCGATCAATTCATCGTCGATGTAACCCGCGTCGATCACCCGCTTCAAGCGGCTCGCCGCCTCGTTCGCGCCGGACTGGGTGGTTCGATACTGCTCGAACAACGCAAAGGCCTCCACGCGCAACAGCTTCGCTTCCCGGGCATCGATCCGCCCGGTGCCGCCGGAACCGACAACCTTGCCTTGCTTGGCGCGTAGCAGACGGAGTTCCAGAGAGACCACGTCATAGAGCGGATGAGTCGGATCATCGGCCAACGAATTCTCCAGACTCTCGAAGATCGAAAGCGCGCGATCGGTCCTGCCCTCCGCCGCCGCGACATAGCCAAGACCGAGCCAACCACCGTAGATGAGACTCGGCCGGAAGACCTGCACGGAGGTGGATCGAAACCCCTTCTTAGCCTCCCAGATCCATTTCCGCTTCTCGTCGGGGTCCTTGAGCCGCTTGGAGATCTCCAGATCAATCCAAGCGCCCCAGTACGGAAATGCGGCCAACGCGAAGCTCAGATCGTCCCAAGTAACCGAGCGGTAGAGCCCTTCCAGGGCTCCTTCGTTCTCGCCGGCCTCGGCCTCGGCCGCCTTCAGGCGCGCGGTCGCGCGCTCGCGCATCCGCCGCGTGATGTCGCGCATCGTGGTCAACTGCGCCATCGTCGCCTTACCCTGGCGTACTCCGTCGACCACCAGGCCGTATTCGCGGCTAACTTGAGCGAAACGGCTGGTCGCAGCCTCGTCGGTCAAAGCGGACAGTAATTGACGCGCCTGCGCGATGGCCTCCCCCGGCGCGGAAGGCACGGTCTGCGCAGCGACCGGCGTCGCCAGGCATACGAACAGCAACACCTGGAGACACCTACTGGGCAAACCGCGCCGGCGCCGCATCAGATCACCTCGAGCAGTGCGCGCATCTCGGCGGCGAACTGCTCGCCCATGATCAAAGTGATCAGACGCTTCGTGATCTTCACATCGCCGTCCAGGGTGGCGGCATCTCCACCGCCGGCATCGGCCATGATCTGAAATTCGTATAAGGGTGCGTTACGAAACAAAGCCCGGTTGACCGAGCGACCGACCTTGGCCTCGACCAGGCCCGGGTTCGCCTGCGGACCGATGTCCAATGTCGATACCGTACCGCCGATCGCCGCGAAGTTCTCGATCCGGTGAACGAGGGGGCCGACTTTCTCGCGCCGCGGCGGCGCATCGCCGACGACGATCAGGATGCGCCGCGCACCGGCACGCCAACCGCTCTCCTCGATGCCGGCGGCCACACCTTCGGTGATGTCCTCATACTGATCACCGCCACCGACCGCTTCGAGGGGGTCGAGAAAACGCCGCAGCTTCGCCGTGCTGTAGGTCAGCGGCTGCGTGCGGACGACGAATTCCGGATCTTTGCGATCGCGAAACGCGACCAGACCGAAGCGTGCGGCCGGAACCAGGGTACGCACGGTCTGCAAGATATCGTGAATGCGGATCTTGACCTCGTCGATCGCCCACGACATGGAACCAGTCGCGTCGATCACGAAAACGACGTCGAGTCCGGCGTTGCGCAGTCCGGACACGTAGGCGGCAAAGCGATTCGAAGAATTCCCAAGTGCGTTACCGATGCCACGACCGAAACCGGCCGTACCAAAACCCTCGCCGAGCGGCAGCGCGGAGACCGGGTTGGTCAACTCAAACCCGGTCATGCCGCCGGAATCGGCACGCAAAGCTAGCGGTACGTCCGGCGGCGGCGGCGTCACCGCCTGCGGCGCGATCAACATGTCCGGCGGCTCGATCTCAAACTCCTCCTCGAACTCCAACGTGTCCTCAGGGGGGGGCCGTTCGACGGGTTTTGGTTTCGGCGGATCCGCGAGCGTAATGTGGATCTCGACGTCTTCGGTCGCGTACTTTGCGTTGTCGATGTCCTGCCCCACCCGCCACGAGATGATGGCATGGGTGATCAGCGAGATGCCGAACAACAGGGGCCAAATAATCAGTCGCTTCATAGTTCGCTTACTTCGTGAGCCCTGAGCCTGTCACATCCACCACCGGGGGCTTTTCGGTGGGTTCGAGCCAATTACTAATAATCGCATGCATTTAACCACGGAGAACACGAAGAACACGGAGATTCAATGAATAGTTCTAATGGATCTCGATTTACTGATCTTCGTGTTCTCCGTGGTTCTACCGTCCAAGGGTTGGGCGTTCTCCCGAGGAAAATCGGCTGATGATTCGCTAGGCTCAGATAACTGTTCCGAAATATCGATCACTTTCGTCATGCCGGCCCCGGATCGAGTCCGGGGTGACGGATCCGGCATCCAGTAGAAAAAGCCCGCCGCGGGCGGACATTGTTTGACTGGACCCCGGAGCGAGGATTGCTCCTGCAATCCTTTCGCATTTCCTACGTCCCTGTAGGTCACAAGTCCGGGGTGACGGCAGACGGACCTACGAACAACGTGAAGCGCATTTCGGATCAATTATCTAGTGCTTCAATGTCAACAGTGTGATCTGCTTGACGCCGACCTTGGACAGGGATGCAACCGCCTGGGCGACCAATATCGCATCGGTCTGCGCATCCGCCGAAAGCTGGACTACCTGGTCTTTGAAATCATTCTTAAGCTCGAGTTCAATCTGCGGGATGGCGATGCTGCCGCCGCGGTACTGGACCTTGCCGGCCGCCGTGATCGCAATCTGGAGCACGTTCGGCGATGGCTGGGTCGAGGCCGCGGAAGTGGGTGGGGTCACCTCCAAGTCGATATGCAGATTACCGGCGACCATGAAGTAAAGCAGCAGCAAAAAGACGATGTTGATCATGGGCACGACATTTTCGGGACGCCGTTCGTGCGAGGGACTCACGTGCCTGCCGCCGACCGAACCAAATTTTCGCGTTTTGGGATCTAACATAAGAAAACGGAAAAAATGGGGTCAGACCCCATTAATGAGCTACTAAAGGGGTCTGACCCCACTATTCTATTTTTTGCCCTCAATCGAAGCGCTCCGCTTCGGTGAGCGCGATGTTGGTCAGTCCGCGGCGTTGCAGGATATCGATGATGCTCACCGCGCGCTGCAGCGGGACGCCCGGATCGGCCGCGACGACCACGGGTGAATCCTCCGCGGGATTGAGTTCAACGATGGCATGCTCCACGTTCTGCATCGGAAAAGACGCCTTGTTGATCCATATCGTCCGGTCGCTGTGCAATTCGATCGAGATCGGCGTCGTCTTCGCGCCTGCTTCACGGGCGCCGCCGCCGGCTTGCGCGAGTTCCATGACGTAGGGCCTTAAAAAATCGCTCTCCAACATAAAGAAGATCAACAAAATGAACACGACGTCGATCAACGGCGTCAGCGACAGCCTGGACGAACGTCGTCGGCGCTGGATTGCGATCATCGCGCGGTGCAGCCAAGCAATGTCCGCCTGCGGCGGGCTTTCTTACTGGATACCGGGTCGAGCCCGGTATGACGGGCGCCGGTACGACGGGCGCTGGTACAGCTAGAGAAGTGAAGCATTTTTCCGAACACGCAATTCGCTACTTCGACCCAACGTTGATGGTCATGACGCGCGTGAGCAGATCGGATACCTGCGCCGTCGCGGCATCGAGGCGGGTCTCGAGCCACGCGTGCACCACGGTAAAAGGAATGGCGATCGAAAGACCGACCGCGGTCGTCAGCAATGCCTCCCAGATGCCGCCGGCGAGCGCGGTCGAATCCTTGTCCAGACCGGAGCTCGCCTCGAGGCCGCGGAAGGCCTCGATCATCCCGAGCACCGTCCCGAGCAGGCCCAACACCGGTGCGAGATAGTAGATGAGTTCCAGGGGCCGCAGGTAGCGCCCATAGGGTTGGAGGAAATTGGTCGCCTGGCGGGCGAGTTCTTCGCGCAATTCCTCGGTGTCGGGCTCATCGCGATGGTCGAGGCCGAATTTCATGATCGGGCCGAGGCCGAGCCGAGACTTTTCGAGGCGCTGCAAACACTCCTCCGGGCTTGCCTGCCATTTGCCGAGCGCGGTATGGAGCGCTTTGAAGCGGCCGGGGCTCAAGGTGGAAAACTGGAAGAATTTGTAGATTGCAATGGCGAACCCGAACACGGAGATCACCATGAGAACGGCCACCACGGGCCCGCCCAATTCGAGCAGCGAGCGCGCGGCGGCCCACATGTCTCCGCCGAGTTGGTTCATAGCTGTGTCATCCATCAAATGGCCCTCTGGCTCTACGAGAATAGCTAGCAGTACATTAGCACGATCGCTGTCTGCAAACGCCGCGCCGACCGACCCCGCCCCCCGTCATGCCGAACTTGCGACCGCCATGCCCGCTCTCTGGCATCCTGCCATCGCGGCATTTGTGCATCCATGCACATCAGATGGCGGAAGTGCGCCGGGATCGCAGGAACGGTCCTAGCTCCGGCATCCAGTAAAATGACGGCCGCTGGAAGCGGGCCTTTTTGACTGGTTTCCTGCTTTCGCAGGAATGACGGAGGAACTCACCTCGGGCGTGAATTGAGGTTCGATGCGAACGAGGGGTCGAACAATTAGCTTAAACGACAATCCTGACTGAGGCTAGCCCAGAAATAAAAGAGCCGGCCAAAAGGCCGGCTCTGAAAGGGAGATTGAATCCCCGGTTCTAGCTTAGAAGAAGTACGTCGCGCGGACGAAGACTTCGTCGGCCCAGTCCGTGGTCTCAATGATATCGTCGTTCTTGTCGCCGCCGTCCTGCGCAATGTTCGCATAGATGTCGAACTGGAAGTGTGCGCTCGGCCGATACCGGACGCCGGTTTGCAAGAACCAGCCGCCCTCGAGGTCGAGCAGGAACGACGAATCGAGGCGCCACACCAGGTTCGGGAACGGTTGCTGGAACGCAAACACCACGGCGTTGAAGTAATCCGAACCGTCGGGGATCCCGTCGTCCTGATAGGTGCCGTCGGCATTCAGACCCAAGCCTGGCGTATTCTCCGAACCACTCAGGTGGCGGCCGTAAAGGTCGGACTCGGTTTTGATCATCCACTCCGCGACCATGTACATTCCCGGCACCTTGTCCGTCCAACGATGCCATTTCTCCGCCACAACCGAGGCGGTGAACTCGTCCTCTTCGATCCAATCACCCCCCAAGTCCATCGCCGTGAAGCGCTTGTCCGGCGTGTAACTCATTTCGCCACGGAGGATGAGCTGATTGAAAAAGCTCTCTTGGTCCTCGGTGTTGAAAATATAGGTTCCGCCAAAACCGAAGATCGATTCGCGCTTGAACTCGCGCGTGATCCAACCGCGCAGCGAACCGAAACCGGTATAGAACGCATCGAGCGTGTTGTGCGCGGCAGCTTTGATCGAACCGTAGCGTGTGACGGCATCATCGACCCCAAGCGTGATCCCGCGGCTCGCCCGGCCGTATTCATCCGGGAGACCGAAGCCCTCGCGGGACTCGAGGCTGGATATCTGCGTCAGGTTGATGCTCGCGGCCACCGCGGCGGCGGAGTCGATCCGGGCCTGCGGCGCAAGGTTGTACCAGTTATGGCCGGAGCTGCCGCCGAGTGCGTCGGGGGCGAAGAAGGAGCCGCAGCCGTTCTCGGTGTATTTCGTCCGGCTGAGCGGGGTAGCTCCCGTCAGCATCCCGATTTCCGCCGCGCTCAGATCGATCGTACCGCCGAATGGCGAGCCAAGGAGCGCCGAGAAATCCGGGCCACCAGCCAGCGCGGCGGTCGTGAGGGCTAAGGTGCGACCCGCACAAAACGGATTCGGCCGACCGTTATCCAGAGTCCGCGGCGCATCGTGCCAGCGCGTTACGCCGTCCGGGTTGCGCCGGTTGACCGCCATCACCTGCATGGTCAACTGGTCGTTGACGGGCCAGATGGCACGCATACCGTAGTTGAGCGTGTTCTTCGCCTCGTCGAGTTCGATCCGGTTATCCCAGGAGAAACCCGAGGTGACGACATTGTAGGTCGTGTTCATGCCGGGCAGGAGGGTCGGGCTGAACATCTGCACGAAGCCATCGAGTTCGATGCCGTTCTTGAACGTGTAGCTGACGCGCACTCCCGGGCTCGCGATCCGCTCGTCGGAATACTCTTCGGCGGCCACGTCGAGGAAAAAGTGGCGGCGGAGATCCAGACCGTTGGCAACGTCAAAGACGCGGAAGAACAGCGCTTCGCCCCAGGCGATCTGCTGCTGACCGAGCCGAATCCAGAGCGGGCCCTTGTTGTAGTCGAAATACAGCGAAGGGATATCGACCATGATGTCGTTGGACTGCACTTCGAGCAAGTTGCCGCGATTGCCGTAAAAGTTTTCCTGGAAATGATCGCCGACGATCTCGTCGTTGAAGTTGCTGGTACCGTTGAAGTACACACGCAGCTTCATGAAGGCGTTGATGTTGTCCGTAATGTTGTTCGCCTGGATGTCCAACTCGGCGCGCGAGTTGAACATGTTGATGGTCTTGTCTTCGGCGATGCCGTCACCGCCCAGATTCGGTACACAGGGATCGCCGCCGGCGGCGATAAGCGCCGCGTTAAGCGCCCCTAGCGGGGTCTCAGAGCCGCCAGCGCCGAGGGGGTCCGTACCTTCGAAGAAGGGGCAGGTCGAGGGGCTGAAAGAGAAGACGCCTCGTTCTTCCGCCGGCAGGCCCGCGAAAAATGCGCCGCCCGGGTTGAACACAACCGCCGCCGGCGCTTGGCCGGATACGGCCGGGTTCGACGTCGTCGCCGGTGTCGCACCTTCCGTATACGCATTCGTCGACGCGTTGTTGGGGTTCTTGTCGTTCGTGATCGATACCGCAATTTCCTGGCGGACGAAGCCGGTAAAGCTCCAGTCGATGGCCAGTGCGATGTTCGGTACCAAAAAGATTGCCAGCATTCCCACCGCGGTGAAAATGGTTGCGAGCTTAGTTCTGTTCACTCCCGCTCTCCTCTAGATAGAACTGTAGTTTTTTTATCACCCCTGACGGCCACAACTTCGCCCCTGAATGTTGTATCTCCGTCACAACCGGCAGTCGCGCTGCCAGCGTCAATCGCTTGCTAGTATAACGGATTTCAAACGGATGGACAGCGTTTTTTGCGTTTTTCCGTACGCGCCCGCAGCGGCCTAACTTAATGTGGCGTTATTGCCACAAGCAAATCTCAGAGACCGCCTTAAGGCTTTATTCCAAGATCCGGGATATAGTGGCGTTGTAGCCGGCGATATACACGATCTGGGTACGGAGGAATCCGCTGTCGCCTCCGATCTCGGCGACGCCGGCATCGATTCCCTGATACCAGGTACGGACGATCTTGATATCATCGGCCTTGCGCCAAGTCTCACCGTCGTCGCTGGATCGCAGTAATTCGCGGATCCCGATAATGACGACCTCGCCTTGACCGGACCAGACCCCAAGCAGATTGGCGACCGAACCGGCATCGATGTTTTCCCAGGTCTGACCGGCATCCTGGCTGCGCAGCACTTCGCCGTCCTGGCCCACCGCCCAGCCCTTCCCGGTACCGTCGGCGTCGAGATGGATGTCGAAGATCGACTCGTCCCCCTGGTGCCGAGCCGTAAACGTGCCGCCGCCATCCTCGGACCACAGGATCAGTCCGAACTCGCCCGTCACGACCACGGTGTTTTCGTCTTTGACAACGACGTCGTATAAGTGGGGCTCGTAGCCCTCGTCGTTGTACTGCATCCAGTCGATCGTAATCGATTCCCAGGTTTTACCGTGGTCGCGCGAGCGCAGAATCGCGCCGAACTCGCCGACGGCGACAACGAGACCGCTATTGTCGTCGAAATCCACGTTCAGCAGGCGCTGGCTGAGGTCGTTTTCTAGTTGCTCCCATTGCCCGCCGCCGACGCGCGTTAACACGGTCGCTGCCTGACCCACGATGATCTGGCGCTCCCCGTCGGTTGCAATGCCGAGCAGCGCCTGTTCGGTCACCGGCTCCGTCACGTTCCAAGTGGCGCCGCTGTCTGCCGTTTCGAGGATCAGCCCGAAGTTACCGATGGCAACCCCTTTCTCACCGTTCATGTCGAGCGCGTAGAGCGCGTCGTGAGCGATCCCGGTGCGGACGATTTCGATCGCCTCGCTAATCGCATCCTCCGCGGCGGCCGCAAACGGCAACGTCGCGATCGCCAAGACGAGAAGGGCACGCACGTGTGCGCCTCCGATGCGCCCGCGCGCGAGTCGGTTAACAAAGCTAGTCATTATTTTGGTCCTATCGTTCAATTTCGTTTATTCGGTATCGAGCAGTTCGGAGATGTCGGTGTTCTCCGAGATGATCAAATGTTCGCGCTCGACGAAGCCCGGCTTGAACAGATAGACCAGTAGCGGCAGCACGACCAGGGCGATGATCATATTGATCAACATGATCATCACCAGCAGTAGACCCATATCGGCAAGAAACTTCAACTCCGACAGAAAATACCAGGGCAGGATCCCGATGAGCACGATGGTCGCAGTAAAGAAGATCGCCTTCCCCGTGGTCGTCACCGCCGCCTGGATGGCCTCGCCGTGGTGCTGATTGTCCCTGAATTCCTCGCAGATCCGGCTCAGGAGGTAGATACCGTAGTCGATACCGACGCCGATGCCGATAGCCGCGATCGGGAGGCTGTTCACGTCGAGGCCGATGCCCATCAACACCATCACGGCGCCCAACAGCATGTTGGAAAAATTCACGGGGATGAGAAGCAGAATACCGGCCGCTACTGAGCGGTAGGCGAAGCTGCAGGTGAACAGGATCACCAAGTTCAGGAGACCGAGGATGATCCACTGATAGGTGTCCACGGTGTCGTTGACCGATTGCTGCAGGGCGATCGCGCCGGTGCCAAGGCGGACACGGAAGCGACGCTTGTCGATACCGATCGCGTCGAGGGCCTCTCGCGTTTGCTCCAGCGCGACATCGACCGTGTCCTGTTTATTGTCCTTATACCAGAGGGAGACCGTACCGTTTTCCAGCTGAAAGTCACTGACGTGACTGTAGTTCTTGGTGCTCGACCCGAGCAGCAAGGCGCCGACCGCCGCGTTCGAGGCATCGTCGTTGGTATCGATCGGCCCCCATTTCGGATTGCCGCCGCTGAACAAACGGTTTGCTTCGGGCAGATAATCGGCGAAGGACAGCGTCGCCTCGGGCGGATTGTCCGCCGCTTCGAGGCGGCGCTGCAGCGCCCACATCGTCTGTATCGTTTCGTTCGCGCGCAACACGCGCCCCTCTTCTGACTGCTCCTCCTTGGCCTCGAACACGATCTCCAACGTCATCAGGCCGGGGAAATGAGAGTTGATCGCGCGCACCGCGGTATTGAAGTCGGAATCCTCGAACAGCAGGTTACTGCCCTCGGTCGGGTTGCCGACTTTGATCTGGATCGCGAGCGACAGACCGACGACGAACAGGATAATCACGATGACAGTAGTGACGCGTGCCGCCGCGCCGTGGCTCACGCGCCCGATCACCTGCAGCAGATCGATAATGCTGTCGTGCCAGGTGCGTTCCTCGGATTTACCGATCAGCACGGCGACATTTTTCGGCGCCGGAAACCAGGACAACATAATCGGCGACAAAAACAGGATCGCCGGCACGAGAATCAGGGCCCAAAAGCCGCAGAAGAGCGCGAAGCGCTCCATCACCGGGATCGGCGCCACCGCGATCAGGAACAAACCCGCCGAGTCGGTCACAATTCCGAGCACCCCCGGCGCCATCATGACGCCGAGCGCGAGTTCGGCCGCCTTCCGGCGGTCCCCGATCTGATGATAGATCTCATAATAGCGCTCGATGAACTGCACACAGTGGCTGAACGAACGCGCCACCAACAGCAAAGGTACGACCATGATCAGCGGCTCGATGGGATCGCCAATCCAGCCGACGAAGCCGAAACCCCAAATCGCGGCGACGATACTGACCGCGAGCGGCGTCACGACACCGGGAATATTCTGCATGTAGATAATGAGTGAGAGCAGCAAGGCGGCCGCCGTCATGGCAAAAATACCGAGCATCTGGTGCTCGTAAAAATACACCCACCCGGTGAGGACCGGCTGCCCGGCCACATAAATCTCGTGTTCGGCGTCGCGTTCGTTCTCGGCGAGTTCCTGGACAAAATCGAACACCACGCCGTATTCGAGCTTCTGCTCGATGAAGGTCGCCTGGACGATCGTCGCGGTCTCGTCCCCGGAAATTAGAAACGTCCTGACGTTCGGCGCCTTGTCGACGCGCTTTTTAAAGTCGGCGATAGCCTCGGGGGACTCCGGCGCCTTGTCGTCCATCAACGGGCGCAGATCGACCCCGAACGGCGTCGCTTCGGCGTAACGCGCTTTCTCCGTGGTGATCGAGAGGATCTGATCGTGGTCGACGCCGGGCGTGAGATCGATCTCGCGCGTCATCCGCCACACTTTGGAAATCGTTTCGAAATTGTAAATGTCCTGACCGTCCGTGCGCTTGACCATCATGGTGACGGTCAAGGGATTACCGAAGTTCGGGTGCGCCGTATACGTCTCGACGAAAGGATGGGTCTTGGGAAACAGATCGGAGAAGATGGTCTTCAGCTCGACGTTTTTCAGTCCCACAGCGAAAAATACCGTGGCACCAAAGAGTAGCAACGCCGAAAACACGCGATGCTTCAATGTCAGTTCGGCTAAGCGATAGCGCATACCTTTCATGATTTAGGCCAACTCCGTACGTCCTGGCGGCGATTGCAGAACGATTAATTTGTTTGCAGAAATCTACGGGAGTTAGGCCGGTTCTGGTTGGTTGCTTCGAACGCGTCAGGGTAGCTCCATTACAGCAGCCACGCCGACGGTCACAGCCCGGATCATCGTACTCGCGTCGAATTCTTGATTGTCGTCCGGCCCCGGCCGGTACCTTTTGTACTAACAGAGTACCTTCAGCGGAGCGAGCGAGGACTATAGGTTGGTCCCCAAATCCTGTCAACCTGCTAATAAATAGAGAGAATGTGTTGCGATGCCGCATCCCTACGGAAGCGTATTCTAGCGGCTAGGGTCGTGCCGGAATGCGGGACCGCCCCGACCCGATCGGTACCGGCCGTAGCCGACACGTCTGGCTTGCGTTCGGTCGGTACTGAGGTAAAACTACTGGTACCTTTGTTACCTCCAGCATCGAGACGCAGATAGCATGAACGATCCCGCCGCAGCCGAACCAACGGCCGCCGTAGACGCGAACCGCGCCGGGTCGCAGCGCGAAACCCGGCTGCGCGCCACTTTGCAGGACATCATCCTGGCGGACGGGTTCGCGCGTCTCAGCGTATCGGAGATGGCGCAGCGACTCGGTTGCTCCAAACGCACGATTTACGAACTCGCATCGACCAAGAACGAACTCGTATTGCAGGTCATCACGATGTTCTTCGAAACGCTGCGCGCCGACGCGGCGCTCGCCACCGCGGATTGCGATCACGATCCTGCGCAGCAGATATTCGAATACCTGCAGGTCGGTGTACGCGCGGCTTTGCGCCTGAGCCCGGTCGCGATTGCAGACATCGATAAATGGGAACCGGCGCGCCGTATATGGCAGGAACACATCCGGCTGCGGGTCGATGGGTTACGCGTACTCATCGAGCGCGGGATCGAAACCGGCATATTCAGGGACATCAATTCGGTACTGGTTGCGGAGATGGTATTCGCTGGGCTGAACCGCTTGCGCGAACCCGATTTTTACCGCAGCACAGACCTCACGGTAGCGGAAGCCTTCGAGGAATATTATCGAATGCTCTTGCACGCGCTCGTCCACCCCGGCGCGGGCGCTTAACTGTTCCGAAATGTGGATCATTTTCTAATCCGGGATTGCCCGATGAACGTCATTACCGTCATGCCGGATTTACGACCGCCAGGGATGGCGGAAGTGCGCAGGGACCGCAGGAGCGGTCCTAGCCCCGGCATCCAGTTTCTTGTCGGGTTACGGCGCTGACGCGCCTAACCCGACCTACCCCAGGGCAGCGGCGATCCGCTGGATCACGAGTTCGGGTTGTGCGTCCGCCGGTATCGAGCCATACAACAGGCGGCGGCCTTCCGGGATCGAGGCCACATTGTCCGTCCGCCAATAGTCCTGCCCGAGGCCACCGCCGAGGGGCGCCGAGACAGCCGTTAAATCCGCGATCCCCACGGACGGTAACAACAACAGGTCCAGATCGAGTTCCGGCAGCTCATCGGGTACGGTGGTCACGTTGTCGAGGCTCAGCGCGACGCACCATCCGTAATGACGAGCGGCGCTCGCAACCGACTCCATCGCTTCCGCTTCGTCGGCGGCCGGGAACTCGGGACTCGTGATGAGAACGCCCGCAAACGGCTTGGTGGATAATTCCCGCAGCACGTCGGAAAGTCCGATCCCGACGTCGTCGAGATCGTCGAAGGACGGCTCGGGTCCGGACCCGGCCGCTCGCAGCAGTCCCGCGGGGGACGGTACCTTGAGCACGAGATCGGCACGCGTAGCGAAACGATGAGCAAGGGCATCGACCACCTCGAAAACAAACTGCCGCGGCGCTTCGAGTTGCAGCATGGCCTGCACCGCCGCAGCCGGCGAATCGGTACTACGCTCGAGGCTCAAAAGATAAGGCGCCAGTGCGTCGACCGACAGCACTTCGGTCACAACGACACCGGCGGCCTGGCTCACGCCGCCGACAAACGCATTCGCGACAGACAACCAGTCGTCGCCATCGCCGGCGAATACCCGGTGCGCATACTCGTCGAACTCGATCCAGACCAGGCGATCGCGATCGCCGTCCAGCCATGCACGCAGGACCCCGGCTGACATGAGGCAGCGCCCGGCTAACTCCTACCTTTCAGTGAGGCCAACTCTGACTCGAGCTGCGCGATACGAACGTCCTTCGGATCCGGCATCATCACCGGCTCGATCGCGTCCGCCGGACACGTCTTATCGGGCGTCCCCATGTAGATCGTGTCCCGGTCGTCCCAGGAACCATAGAACGGAACATCGGCCGGTGGTGTGTCCGTCTGCCACTGCTTGACGAATTCTTTGTAAGGTTTACCACGTGCTTTGCGTTTCTCGCGTTCGGCATCACGCGCTTTCTGAGTCGCCTCGACGTCGACCGCGCCAGTTTTCTCGTCGAGGATCACGTGGTAGATCTGCTGCACCGGACGCATCGAGATCAAACCATCGAGATAATCCTTCGCCACGAGTTCGGGATCGCGTTCGAGCACATCACCATAACCGCCGCCAGAACCCTGCGTGATCATGTATAACTCGCCGGGCTCGGCAAACTCTAATTGCAAACCCATATGGTGAGACGTGTAGGTGGCCCCCGGAAAGGGCCGCTCGTTCATGATCTCTTCGATGGAGTACCGCAGCAGATCGCGCCGGTCTTCCATGACTTCAAAAACGTTGACGCCTTTTACTTTACATAAGGGATAGGACCCCGGCGCGTAACCGCCAAAAACGCCGTAGGTGGTCGGGAATTTCGATCCGATCGAACAACACATGTAACCCCACATCGACGATTCCTTCATCGTCGCAATCTGCTGATAGCCGTGACCGCCGCGAAATTTTCCAAACCCTTCCGAATCGCGCATCAATTTGTTCGGTACGAGCTTCATCAGCGGGACTTCTTCTTCGATGAGCTCCTGCTCTCCGATGTCGGCCATCGGCGCGAAGATCGGCGCGATCGAATGTTCACCGTCGCGATTCCAGCGAGCGGCGCCACCCATACCGTTGAGGTCGGCGCACACGTTGCCCACGAGTTCGCCATACTGGTTCACCCCGCCGTAAATGAACGTCACGATCATGTTGTACCAGCCGGCGATAATGTCGGTACTGCGTTCGCCGGCGCTGTAGAGAAATTTCGGGACCCCGATCTGGACCGCGGTGAAGCTCGGAAAGAACGTCATCATGCTCTGGGCGTTGGGCGCCTCGGGGGAACAGTTGAGCGTGGACCGTTCGTCGGTTATCACAGTCATCGGCGCAAACACCGCCTGGTTGCGCGGCAGGTCGGGCCACACGAAACTCAGAAACTCCTGTGCCAGCATGCCCTTGGCCGAAGCCAGTATCGTGTTATTCGCGCGGTTGAGGAATTCCGGTGACGAACCGCGGAAGTCGATCACCAATTCGTCATCGCGCTTGTGCAACTCGCAGCGGATCCGGATCAGGCAATTCTCGCGCAAGGTGCCGTCGGCAAAAACGTTCGTACGCACCTTTCCGTTCGGCCAGGAGCGAAGTTTTCTCCGTACTTCAAGCTCGGTATCCGTCAGCGTTTTGCGCAGCGTCGCAACCACCGCGTCGATGCCATACTCGGCAATCGCGTCGTCGACCCTGGCCTTCATCCGTATCGCCGCAAACAGCTTAGCCTTCATTCCCTCGAGCTGCAGCTTGGGTTCGCGTACCGAGTTCTGGAGAAAGGTCATGATGTCGCGCCGGAATTCGTAATTCTCACCAACGAGCAGCGGCGACATCTTAAGCCCTTCGTCGTAGGGCGATTCCGCCGCCGACGGCATACCGCCCGGCTCGGTGGCGCCGTTTTCGCCCTCGTGCACGATCGCCCCGGTGAAGCACACGAGTTCGCCCTCGTGGAAAACTGGAATGACGAGGCTCTGGTCGGTGTTATGGATGTTGCCGTAGCGCGCGTCGTTATGCATGAAAACGTCGCCTTCCTTGAGCCCGACGGTCGGTTCGTCTTTCCAATACTTCAGAATGAATTTCACGGGATGTTGCGTCAGCACCGAGAAGATCAGCACGCCGCCCATGCTGGCCATAGCCAAATCGCCGTGCATGGTCCAAACACCGGAGATGAGATCGCCCCACTTCGCGCCGGGCGCCGCCCCCATCTGCTCGACCATATCGAAGGATTCATTGCAGGCCGTCTGCAGTTTGTGGCGGATGAGATTGATCTCGTCGGGGTCGTCGAAGCGCTTGAGCGCGGCTTCTTCCCGCGCAGAGGCCTTGACGACGGAATGGTCGCGCATGATCTCGGGATCGGGTCCCAGGAAAAGCACGTTATCCTCGAGGAACTTTTCTATGACAGATTTTTCCTGGTCACCGCCCATGGCTGTACCCTCTCAAATACCTAACTAACTAACTAAGCTCTCGTAGGTCGGGTTAGTGCAGCGTAACCCGACGATTCCACTCACTGTCGGGTTACGGCACTGTCGCGCCTAACCCGACCTACGCATCGTCTTTCACCATCATCGCCGAGCCCATGCGCCCCATCGTGAGCGTCCATCCCGGTTCCACCAGATACGTCGTTCGCGGCGTTTCGATCAACGCCGGGCCGGCCACCTTCATCCCGTCCGCGACCGCATCGTGATCGAACACCGGCGTCGCCAACGGAGCTTCGAGATCCGGGTAGTGACACTCCCGCTCGGTACGCGCGATCGGTTTCGCATCGACTTCCTTATTCGATCGCTCTAGTTTCAAGCGCTCGTGCTCGATGTAGGCGACGACGCGTATGACATTGATGCGCACGCCGGCCTCCGGGGCCTGCGAGCCCTCACCGAAACGCTGCGCGTAGTTTTCGCTGAAGATGTCGAGTAGCTTGATCACGTCGTGCGGCGATTCCATTCGGTTGACGGGGCTCGCAATACCGATCTGGGCAAGTTGGTTACCGTAACGCATGTCGAGTTCGACCCGCGTCTTGATGTCCTCGACCGCGACGCCCTGACGGATGAGATCCTCGCGCCCGCGTTCCTCGAGCTCCTCGATCGTTTCGTTGACGACGGTGTAGTCGTCGAGCACGTGACGCCGAGTCGCATCGTAAAGCATGAGATACAGTGATTTTTCGTGGATGTGCAACTGGTCCATGTTGCCGGCACCCAGCGCCGAGAAAACCGAGCTGAATGGCGGTATGAGGATCCGCGAGATACCGATCTTCGAAGCGTAACCGCAAGCGTGGATCGGTCCGCCACCGCCATAGCTCAGGATCACGAAGTTCTTCGGATTATAGCCCTTGACCGCGACCTCCTTGAAAATCGCACTCGCCATGTTGGCGTCGACCTTGCGTTTGATCGCCTTCGCCGCATCCACGAGCGACAAGCCGGTCGCTTTACCGATGTGTTCTTCGATGGCGCGCTCGGCGCGGCGCATACTCACTTTGATCGTGCCGCCGGCGTAGTTGTCGGGATCGAGGTAACCGAGCACCAAATTGGCGTCGGTTGTCGTCGGCATTTTGCCGCCGCGGCCATAGCATGCCGGTCCCGGATCGGAGCCGGCGCTTTCGGGCCCCACCTCGACCGCCTCCCACAGCCGATCGTAGCGTGCAATCGAGCCGCCACCCGCGCCCAGCGTGTGCAGGTAGGTCATCGGCGTGCTGACGAGCCAGCGATCGATGACGGGGTTGAAGTCGTAGAACTTGACGCCGTCGGCGGTCACAAGACCAATGTCGAAACTCGTCCCGCCCATATCGGTCGCGATGACGTTCGGCTCCGCGAATTGCTTCGACAGATAATCCGTCGCTTCGAGCCCGGCGACCGGCCCCGAATGGATGGTCTGCAACGCGTGGGTCGAATTCATCTGCGCCATGCCCGAGGTGTTGTGCACGAGCAGCATCGGACGCGCGTAACCGTTCTGGCGCAGAACGACTTCGAGCGAAGACATACCGTGGTACATCTGATCATGCAGATAGGCGTCGAGGACGGCGGACATGGTGCGCGAGTATTCGGCTTTGCGCCCGGCGACGCGGTGCGAGAGCACGATCGGTATGGCTCCGAGCACGTGGGTGGGGTATTCGGACAGAATGATCCGTTCGACCTCTTTTTCGTGTTCGGGGTTGACCACCGAGTTGACCAGTGACACGACGAAGGCCTGTGCACCCATATCGACGAGGTGGCGGATTTGCTCACGCACGTTCTGTTCGTCGACATCGAGCAGAGCGCCGCCTTTGTAATCGATGCGTTCCTCGATGCCGACGATCAACTGCGGCGGCACCAAGGGGACGGGCCGATCGGCGCCGGGCAGGTTCGTCTGATCAGCGAAGTCGAGCCCGTCGCCGTAGCCCCTCGCGCGCATCAGCGGCACGGACGATTCGAAGCCCGCCGTCGTGAGAACTCCGACACGCGGACCATTGCGCTGGATCAACGCATTCGTACCCAAGGTCGTGCCATAGCGTACTGCGTCTACGGACTTCAATACTTCGTCGAGTTCCAATTCGATTTCCGCACACGCTTTATTCAACGCTTCCATGAAGCCGGACGCCAGATTGTGATGCGTCGTGAGCGACTTGGATTCGATGTACTTTCCGTCGAACGCCAGAAAGCAATCCGTAAACGTCCCGCCGATATCTACGCTAACTCGACGCATCGGCGGCTCCTTTGGCTTCGGCGTGGCGCTCCTTGAGGCTGTCGAGATCGAGTTCGAGATCGTTTGTCAACGGCAGTCCCGGCGGCACGTATTCATTTTCCACCATAGTGCCGCAGCCCGGGCAATAGAACTCGATGATCCGACACCAATCCGGATCCGGCGCATAAGTGAACTCGTATTTCTGATCATCGATGATCGAATCGTGTATCTCACGCGGATCGCGCTCGTAGACCAACAGGCCTTCCTTGTACGGCGAGTGAGCGTCCGCGATGTCGTAGCCGCAGCGGCGGCAGTGCCAGCGTTCGCTCGCCAGATCGATTTCGAGGTACTCGGTGATCGCGATTCTTTGTTCAGTCATGTCGGTCTGCCTCAATGACGAGGTCTAAGTTACTCGTAACTCTCAAGCCCCAGCCGGCGCCGATGAGACAGGTGAGATAGGCGCCGCGGATGAGTCCCGGACCCTCAATCGTCTGCCCCGATCGGAGGTCGGCGTCATCGTAAGTCCGAACCTCCGTCGCCGTCTCGCCGCCAAGGAGCACGTCGGTGCTGCCGGACACCTGCGCGGCTTTCCCGCTCTTCCCGTCGTCGCCGACGAGCGTGGAGGCCGGCAACTCGAAAGTCGCCTTCACGGATACTCGCGCATCATCGACATTAGCGGAGAATTCCTCAGCCTCGGACAGCGGTGCTTCGATCACGTTCTCGCCCTTTGCGCCCCATAGACCCGACTCGTAGCGACAGTCTTCGGGCGCGACGCCTTCGCCATACATGTCGCGTTCGGCGCGGGCGCGGAGCTCGGCCTCGACGGTTTTCGGCGCCGCACCATCGAGCCGGGCCTGATAGGCATGCGCCAGGTGGCTGAAACCGATACCGAAGGCGCTGAATACCGAGGCCAAACGTGGAATGATGATCCGTGTTATGCCCGCGGCTTCGGCAATCCCGGTTACGATCATCGGACCGCCGCCGCCGTAGGCGACGAGGCAGGTCTCGCCAGGTTCCCGGCCAGCATTGCGCACGGCCGCCGCCAGGTTTTCCCCGGACGCTTTCTCGAAAGCGCGAACCGTCGCGAGAGCGGCGGCGGCTGCATCCATACCCAGGGGTTCGCCGATCGCGCTCAACAGGGCCTGCTCGGCGCGAGCGACGTCGAGTTTCATTTCGCCGCCGAGGTATGCATTCGCATCGATCACGCCGCAAACCAATAATGCGTCGGTCAAGGTCGCGTCGGTACCGCCGCGGGCGAAACACGCGGGACCGGGCGAGGCGCCGACGCTTTCCGGTCCGATCCGGAACGTACCGCCCTCGACCGTCACGACGGAACTGCCACCGAGCCCAAAACTGTGCAGGTCCGGCAGCGCGAGCGAAGTACGAACGTCACCGACCGCGCCGTATGGCCGCATCTGCACGGCTTTGTCGAGAACCAGCGACAGGTCGGTCGTCGTGCCGCCGATATCCATGGCCAAAACGGACGCATCCCCATACAGCCGCGCATACGCCACCGCGCCTTCGAGCCCGCCGCGCGGCCCCGATCCCCAGGTCTTGATCGCCGTCGTCTTAGCAACGCGGGCGGAGTCGCCGTCGTTGCGGTAGATCAAAAGCGGTCGGTGCAGGTGGTGATCCTTGCAGATCGTCTCGGCGCCATACAGAAAGTGTTCCATGCCGGGGTGTAAATAGGAATTGACGACCGCGGTGACCGTGCGCCGCGCGTCGTCGGCATCCTCTACCAGTTCAAAGGACACCAGAAAGGGTATCGCGCCGAGCAAGTGCCGCGGATAACGTTCGAGCAATTCCGCCTTGACGTTTTGCTCGGCTTCCTTCGAGCGCAACGCCACGATCAAACGCAACGCACCTTCAGACAACAACGCATTGACGATCTTGGTCAATTCTTCGCCGTCGATGCCGCCACCGCTCGTTACCGTGATCCCGGCCGGTCGATACGGCACCATCGCCTGCCACAATTGATTATCGTTTAGGGCATCTTTGGCGCCGTAGAGCGCGTCCTCTTCGCCGGCTTCGACAAGGACCGCCACCGGGGTGCCCTTGTGCTCAATGACCGCATTGGTTCCGGCGGTCGTCGAATAGCGCAAGCAATCGGTATCGCGGATCAATCGGCCGAGGTCTTCTGTCCCGTAGAGTTCCCGCGAACCGCGGGTCAGTACGTCGACAAAACATTGCGTCAAGTCGTGCGCAGTCGTGGTCGATTTTGCATATACGATCCGGTCGCCGTCACTGATGCAGACATCGGTAAACGTGCCGCCGTTATCGATATTTACCAGGATGCCCATGTTTATGTCGTCCTCCGCGGGCCGGCGAATAGTCCGTCTTTATTTAGTTGAAGCCTCTCGGCGTCCGCCAATCGGCCGCTCTAGGATGACGCGTTGGAAGAAGCGACGCCCGGGGCCGGTACTCATTAGACGTCAACATTACCAACGTTTCAAGGCGCCGACGGTTTTTGCGACACGGCGGTTTTTCTAAGCGTCCGGTTTCGCCGAGTTGATTGTGCCTGCGCACCCGCGTTTCCCAACCAGAACCGCCGCGCAATAGGGTCGCACCAGCACGGCGCTCCGTCGAAATTGTCACACCCGCTCGGTGCAATTTCGAACCGCCCTCGCTCCGCCCTAGCGCCGGCGCAATATCGCTTTAGTAATATGGAGTTCCTTGTGCCTCGGCGCCGCCGACGGCGTCTCACCGAAACTTGTACGCTGCGCCAATCCGGTCTTTGCCCGGCGTCGTCCGGTGCGTGATTTCAAGACAGCCAGTATAACGAACTCCCTGCTATTTGGTTCGAGCACGTTGGGGCTCCGTCCGGCTTCATCCCGGCGCGCGGCGGGTCCTAAGACTCATGTTAACCTGCAGGGCGGTACTTCCGAAACGCGGAAACGCCGATATAAACGAGCGCGAGGAGGTGCAAGGGCGTGGGGGATCGTAGAAAGTATTTGGCATTTGCGGCGGCACTATTGATTGGTGCTGCGCACGGCGACGGCCCGGACGGGGAGTCGATCTATAAAGAGCACTGCGCGACGTGCCACAGCTCCGGCTCGCCGCGTACGCCGAGCCTGGGCAACCTGCAGAAATTGGAAACCGGCCGCATCGTGCACGCGCTCGAGTCGGGCGTGATGCGGGTCATCGGCACCTTCGCGCTCAATGGTCCACAACGCATCGCCGTTGCCGAATTCGTCGGCGGCAAGCCGTACGATCCGGCCTGGCGCGGGGCGAGCGGCAGCACCTGCGAGCCGGCGCCATGGCCGGGCGCGGATCCATTCTCACGGCCTCATTGGAACGGCTGGGGGGGAGCGCTCGGTAACGCCCGGTTTCAGACCGAACGCATGGCACTGCTGACCCGCACAGACGTGCCGAAACTAGAGCTCAAGTGGGCATTCGCCTTTCCCGGCGAGACGTTCACCGAATCGCAGTCAACCATCGTCGATGGCCGACTGTTTGTCGGCAGCCCCAGCGGCGCCGTCTATGCGCTGGACGCCAAAACGGGTTGCACGGTGTGGACGTTCACGGCCGCGGCCGGGGTCAAGGCTCCAGTAACGATCGGCGTCATCGGTGGCCCGCAACGCTACGTCGCCTATTTCGGCGATCAAAGCGGCTGGGTTTATGCCGTCGATGCCGCAAGCGGCGCGTTGATCTGGAAGGACCTCGGCGATGATCATCCGAGTGCACGCGTCACGGGTGGGGTCCAGGTCTTCGAAGGCCGGGCGTACGCGCCGATGTCGTCACTCGAAGAATTAATGACGATGGATCCGGATTACAAATGCTGTGTCTTCCGCGGCAGCGTTCTTGCCTACGACGCCGCCAGCGGAAAACGGATCTGGAAACGCCACACCATTGCGCAGAAACCCGTGCAAAAAAGTATCGGCAAAGCCGGCAGGCCGATGGTCGGACCGTCCGGTGCGTCGGTGTGGTCCGCGGTCACGATCGACGCCAAACTCAGGCGGATTTATATCGGCACGGGAGATAATTACTCAAACCCACCGAGCGCGATGAGCGACGCTATTGTCGCACTTTCCTTGGACACCGGTGAGTACATTTGGCACTACCAGGGCCTGGGTGGAGACGCCTGGAACATTGGCTGCGTTACTGAATCGCAAACCAGTTGCCCCGAACAGGCGGGCCCGGACCAGGACATGGGCGCATCGCCCATACTCATCACCCGTACAGACGGCAGCCGCGTCCTCATCGGCGCGCAAAAGAGCGGCATCGCTCATGCCCTCGACCCGGATCGCGACGGCGCGGTTTTGTGGAAAAAGAAGCTCGCCGAGGGAGGCGTGCAGGGAGGCCTGCAGTGGGGTCAGTCGAGTGACGGCGAGTTTCTTTATGCCTCGAGGTCGGACTTGAATTGGCTCGACGCAGGCGTCTACGGACCCGAGCCCAAAATCGATCCGAAGCAAGGCGGCGGCTTGGTCGCGGTAAACCTCGACAACGGCGAAGTCGCGTGGGATGCGCCCCCGGTCAGCTGCGACGGGCGCGAGCAATGCAGCCCGGCGCAGACCGCGGCCGTGACGGCGATCCCCGGTGTCGTTTTCGCCGGCTCGCAGAGCGGTGAAATGCGCGCCTTCGACAGCCGCACGGGAGAAGAGATCTGGCGCTTCGACGCGGTCGGCGAGTACCAGACGGTCAACGGGGCACGGGGTTACGGGGGCAGCATCGATCAGGCCGGTCCGGTTATCGTCGACGGTATGCTCTACTTCAACTCTGGGTACAGTAAATGGGGGGCTCGCGGCGGCAACGTGGTTCTCGCCTTCGAGCCGGCGAAAGACAAACCCCGCTAACGAGCTCGCATCTGCGGCGCTTCAGCGCTCGAGCGCTTCTGCAAGCGCCGAAAAAGCGATATCGATTTCGTCCCCGAACAGTGGATCCAGTTCGGAGCGATCCGGAATCGGGATCTCGATCATGTGGTGATCGGCCAGCAATTCTTCGGTGCCCTTCAGCAGCTTGCCCTCCTCCTTGTCTATATGGCGCCGTTGGACTTTGATGTAATCGGTGAGCCGGCTCACTACTTTATCGCGCGGAACCATATGTCCTGCCTGGATCGCTTTCAGAAACATCGACACTTCGCGGCCGAGTTTAGCCTGCGATGCATGCTCCAGACGGAGTTCCTCGACCAGACCCGCCAGCACTGGCTGTTCGCCGCTGATCCAACCGAATAATTCGTCCTCGTAGGGATGGTGGAAGCGCGCCGGATAATGATTGAAATAGGAAACGACGTCGGACATCAAAGCGTAATCGTGGTCGTCCCCTGCGGCCAGATCGCCGACCTCTTTATCGAGCACATCGAGCAACCGGCTCATGTTGCGGTGGTCCTGGTGGATGTGATCGAGTATCGCACTCATCGAATTTCACTCCATGCGACGTGGCGGCCCATGAATCAATCAGAACTTCCTTAGATTAGGACTCGATTGCGCTCGCGCCGCGCTTCCCATCGGCCCCGGTTCGTTCAACGCGGACTTGATTGCCTGCTCGAGTTTTAGCCGGTCGAGGGGTTTTGTCAGGATGTTGTCGGCGCCGAGGCGGATCGCTTCGACCGCTTCGGGGATCGAAACCTTTTGTACCGTCATCAATATCGGGACCTTTATCCCTTGCGCGCGCGCCTTGCGTACAAAATCGACCCCATGCATATCGCTCAATGTTTCGTCGACGATGATGACCGCATTATCGGGGAACTCAGGATTATCGAGCGCTTCGCGCGCGCGATGATAACGGCGGATCTCGTAGGCGTCGTCGGGTAACAAACGAAGATACTCCGCCGACCGGTCCGACTCTGCACATACGACAATCACGCCTGCCTGCGCGGCCGCGGCCGACTCATCGTTTATGGCCTCCATCAGCGGCCTACCCGAAAGAGAGACTGAGGTCGACATTCTCCTGCGCCATTTCTCGCAATTTCGGCGCATCTTTGATCCGCACAAAACGCCGCTCAACACTGATCAAGCCTTTGCGTTGAAAATCACCAATCAGCCGGCTCAAGGTCTCGACCGCCATCGCGAGATAATTGGCAATGTCCTGCCGCGACATACTCAGATTGAATTCTGCGTCGGAACAACCGCGACTACTGTACTTGCCGGAGAGATAGACGAGGAAGGTCGCAAATCGCGCATGGACCGATTTCTGTCCCAGCAGCAGCGCATAATTTTGCTTCTCGGCGATCTGGGCACCCGCCGTACGGATCATCGCTTCCCAGAGTTTTGAATTATTGGTCGATGCACTCATCAGCTTTACCAGCGGGATCCGGCAAACGCCGGAGGTCTCGAGCGTAACGGCGGTACTTTGGTGACGGCCGCTGGCGATGCTGTCGAATCCGATCAGATCCCCGGGGAAGTGGAACGTCACGATCTGCTCAGACCCGCCCTTGGTACTGACCACCGTTTTCATCGACCCCGACCGGAGGAAGTACAGGCTGTCGAGTTCGTCACCCTGGCGAAAGAGGTGAGTGTTGCGCCGATAGGGCAAGCTCCGACCGGTTTTAGGACCGGGCTGCTTGCACCGTTTCATTCGGAGATTGACGCAACAACCAGACCAACCACAATCGCCACAAAACTGCGTAATCGCAGGGAAATCGAGGATGTTGTGCAGCATTAGCTTACCCCGTAGCGGACCGTCTTTCAGAAGAGTTATATGTCATGCCGGGCCGGCCGCGTAATTAGCGGATCTGCGTAATTGATTTCGGAAACTACGTAGTCTAGAAAAAAGTGAAAGCGAACGGGTCAGATCGTCTCCGAATTCAGCTTCGTCACCATCGCCACCAACTCCGCCAAGGAAGCAGCACCGGTTTTGGCCATTACTTTGGACCGGTGGATCTCGACGGTACGCTCGCTCAAGGCCAGTTCCGCGGCGATTACCTTGTTCGGCTGACCGTTGACGATGCGCTCCATCACCTGATGCTCTCGGGGCGTCAAGCTGTCGATCTTCGCGCGTGCCGACGACAATTCGCGCTGCAGTTCGCGGCTGGTACGGTCAATATCGAGCGCCTGGTTGATACGATCGAGCAATTCCTGGTCGTCGAACGGCTTTTCGAGAAAATCAACTGCGCCTCGGCGCATCGCCTGTACCGCCATCTGGACACTGCCGTGGCCGGTGACGAAGATAATCGGGATGCCTCGGCCTTTTTGTTTGATCGCCTGCTGCAGTTCCATCCCGCTCATCCCTTGCATTCGAATATCCAGAATCAGGCAGCCGCAGCAGCTTTCGTCATAACGGTCCAAGAATGCCGCGGCAGAATCAAACAATTCCACCCTCAGGGACATGGAACGGATCAACAGTGCCAAAGAATGCCGCACGGCCGCGTCGTCGTCGACGACGAATACGGTCTGGCTTGCATCTATTACCGTCATAAGTACGGGCGGCTCCAACTACCGATCGGCTACTCGATGGCAACCGGTAGCGAAAAACTGAATCTCGCGCCGCCGAATTGATTCTTTTCGTAGGTCAGTTCTCCGTCGTGCGCGGCGATGATCGAGCGGCTAATCGACAGCCCCATGCCCATACCCGTTTCTTTGGTCGTAAAAAACGGATGAAACAACCGGTCCAGGACTTCTTCCGGTACGCCGTCCCCGCGGTCATCAAAATGAGCCACCACGCGGTCGTCGACCAGCTCTCTCGAAATGGAAATGACCCGCTCGGACGGTTCTTTGTCGGCCATCGCGTCGATGCCATTGCGGATGAGGTTGAGACAGACCTGTTGGATCTGAACGGGGTCGACGACCACGGCTGGAAAGACGTTGCGGTTCATGATTTCTATTTTAACCTGAGCGGATCTGGCATCCGCTTCTGCCAGATCCAGGACGGTCTCGATGACCTCCGTGAGCCTAACCGCAGACCGTTCGCTATCGCGCTTGGTAACGAACCCCCTGATTCGTTTCACGACTTCCCCTGCGCGCAAGGCCTGGTTGGCGATATGCTCGAACGCTTCGGCGAGGAACTCGGGATCGGGAACGCCCTGGTCGGTGATGCGGCGACAGGCCTGGGCATGCGTCGCGATCGCGGTCAGGGGTTGATTGATTTCGTGTGCGATAGCGGAGGCCATTTCACCCAAGGTTGTCAGACGGCCAACGTGGGTGAGTTGCTCGCGGGCCGCATTCGTCGCTTCCTCTGAAAACACTTGTTCGGTGCGGTCGACGACCTGCCCAATAACGAAGCTCGCACCTTCCTCGGAACGAACAGCGCTGAAATGAATCGCCAGATAGCGCGTCGCGCCCATACCACCGCGCCAGCGCAGCTCGGCGTAACACACATCGCAGACGCCGGTCGCCATATCCTCGAATAAGGGCGGCAGGGTTCTTTCATCGCCGGCCACGCCGAATTCGAATACCGAATGACCGACGATCTCGTGTTCGACGGATCTCAGCATTGCTAGCAAAGCCGGATTGCAACTATTGATTTTGCCATCGAAATCGGCGGTCAAAATACCGATCGGTGCATTTTGAAATACTAGCCGAAAGCCTTCTTCGCTGCGCCTGAGGGCCTCCTCGATGGCGCGTCCTTGCGAAATATCACGTACTACTGCGACGAAATGTCGACCATCGGTCCCCGTCACTTCACCGACTGCTATTTCCATCGGAAAGGTTTCACCGTCTATACGCCGCCCGACGACTTCCCGGCCGATCCCTAGGATATGCGGCGGTTCTCCTTCGCGGTAACGCTCCATGTACCGGCTATGCGGGACGCGGTCCGCTTCGGGCATCAGTTCGTTGATACTCATTCCCACCGCCTCGGCGGTGGGAATACCGAAGATCCGCTCCGCCCCGGGATTGAATAGCTCGATGATTCCGTGATCGTCGGTAAGGACAACCCCGTCGACCACGGCGTTTAATATCCCGCGCGTACGTGCTTCGAGATCCTCTACCCTCTGTGCGAGTTCATCGACTTCCATGACGATCGGGTTAGACCGGCCCACAGCGTCGCCATCTCAGGGCCAAACGCCGACACCGGAATAGCCACGTCATCATTTGAAACGTCATTACGGGCATGAAACGAAACGACTGCGGAGAATTGCAATTCGATTCTATCAGTTTCTCCGGGAGAACCGCTGACTAATTCAGAAACCGGGGCGCGCTGCCAACTGCCGGCGCCCAAGACCATTCGTACACGCAGATTCCGGATGACTAGATAATTGATCCGAAATGCGCTTCACGGTGTTCGTAGGCCCGCTTGCCGTCACCCCGGACTCGATCCGGGGTCCAGTCAAAAAATGTCCGCCTGCGGCGGGCTTTTTCTACTGGATGCCGGATCAAGTCCGGCATGACGAAAGTGATCGATATTTCGGATCAATGATCTAGTCCGAGTTCGGTAGATACCGCCCAACAGTATGAACCGGCTGGTGGTGTAACATGTCGGTTGATGTGGATCGCGACGAAAAAGCTTAAGCACGGGTTATGCATTCGATATTCATCACCCTACTGATCTTACTCGGCGTCATCTGGACGGTAGCGGTCGTTTTCCGCAGCTTCGGGTTGCCGACAGTTATGGGCGAGCTTGTCGGCGGAGTCATCGTGGGTCCGGCAATCCTCGGCTGGGTCGAACCGACGGAAATGATCGAAGTGCTGGCGCAGATGGGGATCTTCTTCCTGATGCTGCACGCCGGCGTCGAAACGCGTCCGCGCGAGTTTCTATCCGCACTTCGAAGTTCCCTCGGTGTCGCACTCGTCGGTGCAATCGTGCCCTTTTCAATTGCCTTCGCCACAGGGCTGGCCTTCGGACTCAGCGTCCAGTCTTCGATTTTCATCGGCCTCACCATGACCGCTACGGCGGTCGTGATAACGATCAAAGCATTACAGGATCTCGGTCTCCAGGATGCGAAATTTGCACGGATCATCGTCGCTTCTTGTGTAATCGACGATCTCCTGACTCTCGTGCTCTTCAGCATTATTCTCGGCGTACTCCAGGGACAAGCGGTGAATGCCGCAGAAATCGCTATTACCTGCGGCAAGGTCATTGTGTTCTTCGCGACCTCGCTCACCATTGGTTACTACATTTACCCCCTATTGAAGTTTCCCTTCACCCATATCAGCGGCAAGGGATTTACCTTCGTATTGCTCATCGCGCTCGCGGCCGGGTTATTTGCGGAATGGATTGGTCTGCATATGATCATCGGTGCGTATATCGCTGGTCTTTTTTTCGAACCCGAGGTCGCTCACCCTGCGCTGGTGCAAAAAGTAAAAGACCGACTCTACGGGATCGCCTATTCGTTTCTCGGGCCCATCTTTTTTATCTCGCTCGGGTTTCATGTCACCTTCGAAATCTTTGCCGGCGAAGGCGTTTGGATGATCCTGGTTCTGACCAGCGCCGTATTTGTCGGTCAGATCTTAAGCGCGGGCGGCATGGCGCTTCGTATCGAGTTGCCGCCGGTGCAGGCATTCACCGTGGGTGTCGGTATGTGCGGTCGTGCCGAAATGGCATTCATCCTCGCCGCACTCGGTTTGCAATATCAGCTCCTCGACAACGACTCGTTCACCGTGGTGATCATAACGGCGTTCATATTGAATTTGTGGACCGTCGCCGGACTGAAAGTATGCGCTCACGTGATACGAGTCTGAAGTCACCCTGCCCGAACCGCGGCTGCCCAGAACGGCCTTTGCGGGGTGCGAAAATGGTGACGTCCGGGGAGGAGTTTGGAAAGCGATGGCTAGATTGTCTGAACGTGGTGCGAAAAACCGACTCGCGATCTTAGTCGGACTCACCTTTGTGATCGCGACTTCCTGGTTCGTGATGCGCGGGCCAACCGTGGAGTTAATCGGGGAGGAAACGGTAAACGCCAAAATCGTAGGCGTAGGTCGTATGACCGGCGAGCCTTCGGCCGAGGACAACAAGCGCATCGGTATCGTTTTGGTCGAACTGCCGGACGGCGGCCGCGTTCGCGTATTCGCGCCGCTTTCCAAAGTTTCCGTTGGCGCCACGATCGCAGTGAAGGTGAAACGGTTCTCAGATGGCAGTCGGCGGGTAACCGGCGCCAAGGGGGAGGACGGCAGCTAGAAGCTTGTAGGCCGGTTCGATTGGTTAGGTATAACTGTGTCGAGTCCGGACAAGCGCACCGTTTTCTACAGTAACTTTTCGATCAACCGACTTGTTCGGCTAATAGACTTTCTATGTGTGTGCGGTACCACTGCTCACATTTCGTTTTGAATACTCCAGATTCCGAATCAATTTCATCGAGAGATCTGATGTTGTGGGTCTCGACGTATCGATGTTCTTTCGCGCAAACCTCGCACTCCCGGATCCACACAAGCTCCAACTCTGACATCATCGTCTCCTCGTTGATTACTGGACGTGTGCCTGACCGCCTTCGTTATCATTTTTAGCAAGTGTGCGACACGACGGGGAGCTTGCC